>NZ_FOEB01000019.1:0-135456 GCF_900110515.1 Methylobacterium sp. ap11
AACCTCCACGGCTTGCACCACTGGTACCTGAAACCAGCGCGTCTACCAATTCCGCCACCTGGGCCCTAGAGCGTCGCCTTGGCGGCGCCCCGGTGTCAGTCGTGTAGTCGGCGGCGGAGCCGGCGTCAACGCCGAACTCCGCCGCTTCGTCGGAAGGGCTCAGAGGCCCGCCGGCCACTCGCGGATGTCGACGAAGTGGCCCGCGATCGCCGCGGCGGCCGCCATCGCCGGGGAGACGAGGTGCGTGCGGCCCTTGTGGCCCTGGCGGCCCTCGAAGTTGCGGTTCGAGGTCGAGGCGCAGCGCTCGTGGGGCTTGAGGCGGTCGGCGTTCATGCCGAGGCACATCGAGCAGCCCGGCTCGCGCCAGTCGAAGCCGGCGGCGATCAGGATCTTGGCCAGACCCTCCTCCTCCGCCTGCTGCTTCACCAGGCCCGAACCCGGCACCACCATGCCCGACACGTTCGGGTGGATCGTCTTGCCCTCGACCATGCGGGCGACGATCCGCAGATCCTCGATCCGGCCGTTGGTGCAGGAGCCGATGAACACCTTATCGAGGGCGATGTCGGTGATCTTCTGGCCCGGGGTCAGGCCCATGTAGGACAGGGCCTTCTCCTTCGACACGCGCAGGTTCTCGTCCTCGATCGAGGCCGGATCCGGCACCCGGCCCTGGACCGAGACGACGTCCTCGGGCGAAGTGCCCCAGGTCACGATCGGCGGGAGGTTTGCGGCATCGAGCCGGATCTCGCGGTCGAAATGCGCGCCCTCGTCGGACACGAGGTTGCGCCAGTAGGCGAGGGCGCGCTCGAACGCCTCGCCCTTCGGTGCCTTCGGCCGGTCCTTGATGTAGGCGAAGGTGGTCTCGTCCGGGGCGACCATGCCGGCGCGGGCGCCGCCCTCGATCGACATGTTGCAGATCGTCATCCGGCCCTCCATCGAGAGCCCGCGGATCGCCTCGCCGGCATATTCCAGCACGTGGCCGGTGCCGCCGGCGGTGCCGATCTCGCCGATGATCGCCAGGATGATGTCCTTGGCCCCGACGCCGGCGGGCAGGCGCCCGTCGACGACGGCGCGCATGTTCTTCGCCTTCTTCTGGATCAGCGTCTGGGTGGCGAGCACGTGCTCGACCTCCGAGGTGCCGATGCCGTGGGCGAGCGCCCCGAAGGCGCCGTGGGTCGAGGTGTGGGAATCGCCGCAGACGATCGTCTGGCCCGGCAGGGTGAAGCCCTGCTCCGGCCCGATGATGTGGACGATGCCCTGCCGCTTATCGAGGGCGTCGTAATACTCGATGCCGAACTCGCGGACGTTCTCGGCCAGCGTGTCGATCTGCGTGCGGCTCTCGGGATCCTCGATGCCGAAGCTGCGGTCCGAGGTCTGGACGTTGTGGTCGACCACCGCCAGCGTCTTCTCCGGGTGGCGCACCCGGCGCCCGGCGAGACGAAGCCCCTCGAAGGCCTGGGGCGAGGTGACCTCGTGGACGAGGTGACGGTCGATGTAGAGGAGGCAGGTGCCGTCCGGCTGACGATCGACGACGTGGTCGTCCCAGATCTTGTCGTAGAGGGTGCGGGGGGCAGTCATCGGAGTGTTTGCCTTGTCACGAAGACCTGACGGTAGGGCCGGGCGCGTGGCGTGCGCACGCGGCGGACCCGTCATGTAACCGCCTGGACCGCCGACGGGTAGACCCCGCGGCGCCGCAAGGGGATGCGGGGCTCGCAAGGGGATGCAGGCGTCGCAAGGGGCGCCGAGACCCGACCGCCATCGTCGGCCGCGCGGCCTCTCGGGGCCCCGGCGGCGTTGGAGCATGCTTGGCCGCTGGCAGGTTTCGTCCCGCCTACATCCTCATCCCGAGGTGTCGGTCGATCGACGATCGACTGACCTCGAAGGAGGCCTTCCGACGTCTGTGCGCTTTCTGGAGGCCTCCTTCGAGGCTCCCTTCGGTCGCACCTCAGGATGAGGTCGCGGGTGGGACGGAGCGTATCCTGCGGTGCATCCTTCGCATGTCGAACGGAGTCTTACTCCTTCACCGCCCCGGTCATGGCCGAGACGTAGTGCTCGACGAAGAACGAGTAGAGGATCACCAGCGGCAGCGAGCCGACGAGGGCGCCGGCCATCAGCGAGCCCCAGCGGTAGATGTCGCCGTCGACGAACTCGCTCACCACCGCCACCGGCACGGTCTTGTTCTGGGTCGAGGACAGGAAGGTCAGCGCGTAGATGAACTCGTTCCAGCAGAGCGTCAGCGAGAAGATGCCGGCCGAGATCAGCCCTGGCACCGCCAGCGGCAGGATGATCTTGACGAGGATCTGCCAGCGGCTCGCCCCGTCGATGAGCGCACACTCTTCCAGCTCGTAGGGGATGGTCTTGAAGTACCCCATCAGGAGCCAGGTCGAGAACGGGATCAGGATGGTCGGGTAGACCAGCACCAGGGCGAAGGGCGAATCGTAGAGCCCGTAGGCCTGGATGATGGTGGCGAGCGGGATGAACAGGATCGAGGGCGGCACCAGGTAGGCGAGGAAGATCGCCGCGCCGACCGCCACCGCGCCCTTGTAGCGGATCCGCACGATCGCGTAGGCCGCGAGCACGCTGGCGAACAGCGACAGCGCGGTGGCCGCCACCGAGATCATCATCGTGTTCCAGAGCCACAGCGGATAGTTGGTCTGGAACAGCAGTTTCGCGATGTGCTTGAGCGTCGGCGAGACCACCCAGAACGGGTTGTAGGTCTCCATGTCGATGAGCTGGTCGTCCGGTTTGATGGCGGTGAGCGCCATCCAGTAGAACGGGAAGAGCAGCACCACCAGGATGACGAAGAGCGGCAGGTAGACCGTGACGACGCGCTTGGGCAGCGTGTCGAGATAGGCCATGCCTTCGCTGTCGTCGGAGGTGTGGGCGGTCGTGGTCGCGGCCATGGGTACTTGATCCTTCTTGTCAGCCGGTCTGCCACTTGCGGTTCTGGAGGCCGAACCACGAGATCCCGATGGCGAAGATCAGGAACGGCACCATCGCGGTGGCGATGGCCGCGCCCTCGCCGAGATTCCCCGACAGGATGCCGCGCTGGTAGGACAGGGTCGCCATCAGGTGGGTGGCGTTGACCGGGCCGCCGCGGGTCATCGCCCAGATCAGCTGGAAGTCGGTGAAGGTGAACAGCACCGAGAAGGTCATCACCACGGCGATGATCGGGGTGAGGAGCGGCAGGGTGATGTGGCGGAAGTTCTGCCACGGGGTCGCGCCGTCGATCGTCGCCGCCTCGTAGAGCGAGGGCGAGACGGTCTGAAGGCCGGCCAGCAGCGTGATGGCGATGAACGGCACGCCGCGCCAGATGTTGGCGAAGGTCACGCAGATCCGCGCCATGGTCGGATCGCCCAGGAAGTCGATGTTGTGATCGAGCAGGCCGAGATGGCGCAGCGACCACGAGATGATCGAGAACTGGCTGTCGAAGATCCACCAGAAGGCCAGCGCCGACAGCACGGTCGGCACGACGAACGGGATCAGCACGATCGAGCGGATCAGCGCCTTGAACGGCAGCCGCTTGTTGAGCAGCAGCGCCAGGTAGAGGCCGATGCCGAACTTCGCCACCGAGGCGAAGCCCGTATAGACCAGCGTGTTGAACACCGAGAGCCAGAAGACGCTGTCGTCCCACAGCCACTCGTAGTTCTCGATCCCGACGAAGTTGCCGCCGCGTCCGATGCGGGTGTCGGTGAGCGAGAGCCAGATGCCCTTCGCCAGCGGATAGGCCAGGAACAGCAGCAGGATCGCGGCCGCCGGCAGCATGAACCAGAAGCCCAGCCAGCCGCGGCTCGTCCGCAGCCGGCTCCAGGCCGAACCGGTCGTGGACGCCGCCGCGGCGGGGCGGGCGAGGGCGATGTCGGCCACGGGGAGCCTCCTCCGGGTGTGTTTTTTGGTTAGGGGCCACCCCTCTCGGGGGACGCACTCTCGCCTCTCCTTTGTGGGAGAGGGGTTGGGGGTGAGGGTGGCACGCTTCCGTGTGAAGCTCAGACCGTCGTGCTGGCAGCGGGACGGTTCGGCCTTGTTGCGGCGCCGTCTCCACCCTCACCCCTAGCCCCTCTCCCACAAGGGAGAGGGGGACGTGCTCGATCGAGAGAAGGAGTCGTCAGGCCGACCGGAAGATCCGCTGGGCCTGCTTCTCCGCCGTGCGGATCGCGCCCTTCAGGTCCTCGCGGCCGGTGCAGTAGGAGGCGAACATGTCGACGACGACGAAGTCGGCGAGCACGGCGGCCACCTTCTCGCTCACCGGGGCGAGGCCGCCGGCGGCGAGCGTCCGGGTCGAGGCTTCGCCGAACACCTTGTTCTTCGGGTCGGCGGTCCAGATCGGGTTGTTGGAATACGCCCGCAGCGGATGGCAGAGGTAGCCCTGCGCCGATTCGAGCCAGGCGTTGTAGTTCTGGGCCTCGAGCGCGAAGGCCATGAAGGCTTTGCAGGCGTTCGGCGCCTTGGTGTAGGTGTAGGCCAGGATCGGGAAGGCGAGCTGGAACTCGGTCGGCTTGCCGGACTTGCCGACCGGGTAGGCGGCGTGGTCCATGTCCGCCGCGATGTCCTTCTTCTCGTTCTTGGCCGCGGCGTAGATCGAGATGCCGTTGTTGGTCAGGTACAGGTCGCCCGACAGGAACGCCTTGTTGTTGGACGAGTCGTTCCACGACACCGTGCCGGGCACGAAGGTCTCGTAGAGCGCCTTGACGTATTCGAGCGCCTTGGCGGTCTCCGGCGAGTTGATGATGATCTTCTCGTTGGCGTCGACCAGGTTGCCGCCATGCGACCACAGCGCCCAGTGGATCCACGAGTTGGCGTCGCCAGTGGCGTGGCCGAGCGCGAAACCCGCCGGGGTGTTGTTCTTCTTCATCGCCTTGCAGAGTTCCAGGAAGCCGTCGAGGTCTTCCGGGAATTTCTGGAAGCCGGCCTTGTTCATGGCCGAGATGCGGTAGTTCAGATAGCCGCCGTTGAACGCCATCGGGATGGCGATCCACTCGCCCTTCACCTTGCCGTAGGCCTCGGCGGTGGGCAGCCAGCCGCCGTACTTCTTGCCGAGATAGTCCGCGACGTCGCCGACCTTGAGGCACTTCGACGGGAAGAGGGCCGGGAAGGAGTAGAGGCCCCAGACCATGTCCGGGCCCTGGCCGGTATTTGCCGCGACCGAGGCCTTGGGCTGGATGTCGTCGAAGGATTCGCTCGTCACGCTCACCGGCACGCCGGTGGCCTTGGTGAAGGCGTCGACGAGGCGCATGAAGGCCTCGTCCTCGGACGGAATGAAGCGCTTCCAGCGCAGGAGCTTGAGCGAGGCGCCGGCCTCGGGCTTCCACTGGCTCTCCTGGGCCCAGGCGCGGGCGAAGCCCTCGAGGCCCGCGGCGGAGGCGAGGCCGAGCGCGGCACCCGCCTTGAGGATCTGGCGACGATCGAAGGCTGACATCGTGGCGTGTCTCCCGGGATTGTTCTGATCGTTGATCGGTCGCGGCCGGCGGCGGGATGGCGTCCCGCCGCCGGCCGGTAGACGTGTCCTCAGTTCAGCCGCCGTCCGTTCTCGGCGTCGAACAGGTGGACGAGGGCGGGATCGGCCGTGATGCTGATCCGCTCGCCCGGGCCGGCGCCGATCCGGTCGCGGAACACGCAGGCGATGTCGCGGGCGACCTCGTTGGCGATGGCCTGGGTGCCGCCGCCGGGCGGGCGCACCAGCACCATGGTCTCGGAGCCGGTCGGCTCCACCACCGCCACCTCGACCGGCACGCCGCCCTCGGCCAGGCGGACATGCTCCGGCCGCAGGCCGTAGACCGCCGGCATGCCGTCGGCGGGACGCGCGCCGCGGGTCGGCAGCGGCAGGGTCAGGCCGCTGTCGCTGCGGAACGAATCGCCCGCCACCTTGCCCTTCAGGAAGTTCATCGACGGCGAGCCGATGAAGCCGGCGACGAAGATGTTGTCGGGCCGGTCGTAGAGTTCGAGCGGCGCGCCGACCTGCTCGACCACGCCGTCATGCATCACCACGATCTTGTCGGCCATGGTCATCGCCTCGATCTGGTCGTGGGTGACGTAGACGGTGGTGGTGCGAAGCCGCTGGTGCAGCTCCTTGATCTCGGCCCGCATCGCCACGCGCAGCTTGGCGTCGAGGTTGGAGAGCGGCTCGTCGAACAGGAACACCTGCGGGTCGCGCACGATCGCCCGGCCCATCGCGACGCGCTGGCGCTGGCCGCCCGAGAGCTGGCGCGGATAGCGGTCGAGGAGTTTTTCCAGGCCCAGGATCGCCGCGGCGCGCCCGACCCGGCTCTCGATCTCCTCCTTGGCGGCCTTCCTCAACTTGAGCGAGAAGGCCATGTTGTCCTTCAAGGTCATGTGCGGGTAGAGCGCGTAATTCTGGAACACCATGGCGATGTCGCGCTCCTTGGGCGGCACCGCGTTGACGACGCGCGAGCCGATCCGGATCTCGCCCGCCGTGATGTTCTCCAGCCCCGCGATCATGCGCAGCAGGGTCGATTTCCCGCAGCCCGACGGGCCGACCAGGATCACGAACTCCCCGTCCTGAATGTCGATCGACACGCCGTGCAGGATCGGGGTGGCCCCGAACGACTTGCGCACGTTCCTGATTTCCAGCCCGGCCATCGGCTCCTCGTGGTCGTGTCTATGAGAATAGGGTCGCGCGCGGCGCGCGGACCGAAACGGCAGCGCTGCCACAGGCAGACGACGAACACACGACAGGCGGGCCCCGATCGGGGTGTCTGGCGCTCATTGGGGTGTTTCCTCGACCCGTCGAACGGGGCGACCTGTCTTGCCGCCTCTCGTGTTGGCGGCCATCATCGGGCGCGCGGGGCGCAAGATCAAGCGCCCTCGCCATGCGCCCATCGTCGGATGGCCAGAAAAGACCGGGAGACAGGCTTGAAGTCCACAGATGTTCTGATCATGCGGCCGATGTCGCCGCTCGTGACCGAGAGCCTGGAGAGGCATTTCACCCTCCACCGCGGCGACTTGGCGGAGGACAAGGAGCGTTTCCTCGACGAGGTCGGGCCGAAGATCCGCGGCATGGCGGTGAGCCATGTCCATGTGAACGACGCGCTGCTCGACCGGCTGCCGAAGCTCGAGATCGCCGCCAATTTCGGCGTCGGATACGATACGATCGACGCGGCGGCCTGCGGCCGGCGCGGCGTGATGGTGACGAATACGCCCGACGTGCTGACCGACGAGGTCGCCGATCTGGCGGTCGGCCTGCTCCTCGCCACCGTGCGGCAGATCCCGCAGGTCGACCGCTACCTGCGCCAGGGCAAGTGGCTGGAGAAACCCTATCCGCTGACCGGCACGCTGCGCGGGCGCAAGGTCGGCATCCTGGGGCTCGGCCGCATCGGCCGGGCGATCGCCCACCGCCTCGTCGCCTTCGGGCTGCCGATCGCCTATCACGGCCGCACCAAGCAGTCGGACGTGCCCTACGAGTACTTCCCCTCGCTCATCGAGATGGCGAAGGCCTGCGACGTGCTGATGGTGGTGGCGCCCGGCGGTCCCGAAACGAAGAACATCGTCGGCCGCGAGGTGCTGGAGGCGCTGGGGTCTGAGGGCGTGCTGGTCAACGTCGCCCGCGGCACGCTGGTGGACGAGGACGCGCTCGCCGCGGCTTTGGCCGACGGCACGATCCAGAGCGCCGGCCTCGACGTCTTCGCCGAGGAGCCGAAGGTGCCGGACGCCCTCATCCGGCAGGAACATGCGGTTCTTCTGCCACATGTCGGCTCGGCCTCGCACCATACGCGCAACGCGATGGGCCAGCTCGTCGTTGATAACCTGACCTCCTGGTTCCAGGGCAACGGTCCGGTGACGCCGGTGGCCGAGACACCCTGGAAGGCCTGACGAACCCGAGAGCCACGCCATGCGCCTGCGCCGCCTCCTCCCCGTCCTCGGTTTCCTCACCTGGGCGGGATGCGCGGCGGCGCAGGACGTGAGCCCGCCCCCGGACGCGGCGGGGCCGTGGGAACTGGCGCTGGACGGCAGCTTCCGCCGCTGCGGCCTGATGCTGGGAGCGGAGCCCGGGAGCGTGGGCCGGGCCCTGCGCTTCCCCGCCGGCTGCCGGCGGGCGCTGCCGCTGATCAACGGCATCGTCGGCTGGCGCCAGGACGGGGAGATGATCCAGCTCCTCGACCGGGAGGGCCAGCCGGTGCTGGCCTTCGCGGGCCCCGAGGGCGACGGCCCGCGCAGCGCCGAGACCCCGGGCGGCGAGCGCTACAGCCTGGCTCAGGCGGGCACGATCCCGCTCAACTCGCGGCCCGCGGCGCCGCTGGTGACGCAGGCCGCGCTGACGACCCCGCCGAGCCTGCCCGGAGCATCCCCCGAGACCTGGGCCGGCGCCCCCTCGACGCCGGGCGCGGTGGCCGGGCTCTACACCCTGGACCGCTTCGTCGAGAAGGACGTCTGCCGGGTGGTGCTCCGGGCCGATATCGCCCAGGTGCAGGAGGGCTGCCGCGACCCCGGCCTCGCCCTGTTCGATCCCACCGCCTGGCACTACGAGGCCGGCCGCCTCACCCTCGTGGCGCGACGCGGCCACAGCGTCGAGCTGATCCCGGTGGGGGAGGGGCGCTGGCGCCGCGACCCCGAGATCGGAACCACCTTCCTGTTGCGGCGCGTGGAGCCGTGAGGGCGCTTCAGAAGTTCCCCTGGTGCACGCCGACGCTCAGGGCCGTTCCTTTGAATGGGCGATCCTGTGCACCGTGCTGGCCGTGCCCGACGCTCCAAGAGCGAGGCCAATGGATGCCCTCGACGCCTGTTGCCGTAGCGGACGAGAACGAGGTCCAGGCTGCGTCGCCGTGATTCCGATAGAGGAGACCCCCAGGTCCCATATCCGGATAGAACGCGACGTGAATGTCGAACGCGACGTCGGCGGGCATGTCGGGGCCGAGCCAGTAGGATGGGCTCCGCCCGGGCTTTCTTCCGACGACGAGAGTCAGGGTCTGCGCTGCGCCGCGCAGTCCGAGCCAGATCGGAGCGATCGTCTCCGGCGAATGCGCCGTGAACAGCGTCTGCTCCGGAGCCCAGGCCCGCGCCGCCGTTCTGCCGGAGATGCGGAATTCGACGACGGCTCCGGCATCGACAGGTCCAGTCAGGAGCGCGTCCGATCGGCCTGCCTCGACGCGTCGCCAAGTGGTCGAGTCGTCGGCAAATACTGGCGGCCACCGCAGGCGTTCGCGTGCGATGCCATCCGTATCCAGCACCTGATAGCGTAACCCGTCTCGATCGAGAGCCGCCTGGATACAGTGGAGATACTCGACGCCGTCCGGCATCCTGTGCGCCGTGCCGGCTCCCGCGGTGCAGATCTGAAGCACACCGCGATGCACCTGCGCATCGTAGGCCAGGATGTGGCTGCAGATGTAGGCCAGGACGCGAGCGTCCACCAGGATCTGCCAGAACTCGTCCGTGTGTTCGGAGCCGATCTCACGTTGGTACCGGCCGGAGAACCCGTTGATGGGGTAGACCGGATGGTGCCCGAGCACGATCTTGTGCGTTGCGTCGGCGTGCCGGGCGAGGGTCGACCGAAGCCACTCGGTCTCCACGTGTCCCTCCCCGCCGAGGCCGGTCCAGAGGGTGTGGACGAAGACCATCAGCAGGTCGCCGCGGCGGACCCAGTAGGACAGGCCTTTCTGGCCGTCCGGCCCGTTGTCCGGAAGTTGTAGGACGTCGCGAAACACGTCCTCGCTCATGGTGTCATACGCCGTGTGATTGCCGGTCGTATGCCACACCGGGATCGTCTGGCGATCGAGCCAAGCCATCTCGACGTCGAACCAGTGCGCCCATTGCGCGCGCAACGCGGTTAGGTCGGGCGTCAGGCCGATGATCTCGTCGCCGGGGAAGAGGATGAAGTCGGGCTGTGGCGTGAGGCGCCGCACGATCGCGTTGACGCTCGCGAATGTCTGCTCATGCAGGGCGCCGGGCACGCCCGAGCAGGAGTCCCCATACATGACGAACTGATGCCCGGGCGAGCTTGGAACAAGCGCCGGAATTTTATCCTGCGGTATATCCATGGGGCGCACTCAATATCAATAATTTATTAACGCAAGATCTTCTTTGACGCAACGGCGTCTTTCGGTTGGTTCATCGAGAGTGTCGGACGCCGCGATGGTGCCGGGCTCATGCCCAGGGCTCCATCACCGTGCCGGCCGGTCGAGCCGTGGTCGTCCTCGCCGCCAACGTTCGCGGTCCCGCCATGCCGTGAGGGCCGGCCATCCCGGGACGGGGCCGGCCTACCGCGTCCCGAACCCGGCATCGGCGCCGATCGCCGTCAGCCGCTCCGGGTCGCGCTCCTTGCGCTCGCTGTAGCGGTCGACGAGGTAGTCCGACCGCTCGCGCACGAGCAGCGTGAACTTCATCAATTCCTCGCACACGTCCACCACCCGGTCGTAGAGCGGCCCGGGCTTCATCCGGCCGGCCTCGTCGAACTCCTTGAAGGCCATCGGCACCGAGGACTGGTTGGGGATCGTCACCATCCGCATCCAGCGCCCCAGCACCCGCAGGGCGTTGACGGCGTTGAAGCTCTGCGAGCCGCCCGAGACCTGCATCACCGCGAGCGTGCGCCCCTGGGTCGGGCGCACGCTGCCCTCGCTGAGCGGCAGCCAGTCGATCTGGCTCTTCATCACCCCGGTCAGGGTGCCGTGCCGCTCCGGCGAGACCCAGACCTGGCCCTCGGACCAGATCGACAGTTCGCGCAGCTCGCGCACCTTCGGGTGGTCGGCGGTCGTGTCGTCGGGGAGCGGCAGCCCGTCGGCATGGAATATCCGCATCTCGCCGCCCATCGCCTCGAGCAGGCGCGCGGCCTCGTAGGCGAGGAAGCGGCTGAACGAGCGGTCGCGCAGCGAACCGTACAGGATCAGGAAGCGCGGCGGATGGGCGAAGGGCTCGGCCACCGCGAGGCGCGCGGTACTCGGACTCTCGGCATGCGCCGCGCTCAGGTTCGGGAATCCGTCGCGGGCGGACGGGACGGGCGGGGGCTTGTCCATGCGGGCCTTCCCTTCTACATTTCAACGAATATCGATGTATTGGCGGAGCGATGGACGAACGACAAGCCCTCGCGGCCTTCGCGGCCCTCGGCCAGGCGCATCGCCTGCGGGTGGTGCGCGCCCTGGTCGCCGCCGGGCCGGACGGAATGGCGGCCGGCGCCCTCGCCGACGCGGTCGGCGTCGCCGGCAACACCCTGTCCTTCCACCTGAAGGAACTGTCCCATGCCGGGCTGGTCGCCTCCCGGCGCGAGGGACGGTCGGTGATCTACACGGCCGCCTATGCCGGCCTGTCCGACCTGATCCGCTTCCTGATGCGCGATTGCTGCCAGGGCCATCCGGAGGTCTGCGCCCCGGCGGTCGAAGCCCTCGCCCTCGCCGCCTGCTGCCCCGCCGGAGACCGCCCGTGACCGAGGCCTTCGACGTCGTGATCTACCACAACCCGGCCTGCGGCACCTCCCGCAACGCCCTGGCGATGATCCGCAATGCCGGGATCGAGCCGCACGTCGTGGAGTACCTGAAGACCCCGCCGACCCGGGAGATGATCCGGGCGCTGGCGCGGCGGGCCGGGCTCCCCATCCGGGCGCTGCTGCGCGAGAAGGGCACCCCCTTCGCCGAGCTCGGCCTCGGCGATCCGGCCCTGAGCGACGACCGGCTGCTCGATGCCGTGGCGACGCATCCGGTCCTGCTCAATCGCCCGCTGGTGGCGAGCCCGAAGGGCGTGCGCCTGTGCCGGCCGTCCGAGGCGGTGCTGGACCTCCTGCCGGCGCAGCAGGGCGCGTTCGCCAAGGAGGACGGCGAGGAGGTCGTCGACGCGCGCGGCCGCCGCGTCGCTGGCGCCTGACGTCGCGAGACGCCTCCCGATGCTCGCGCTCGCCATCTTCCTCGTCACCCTCGTCCTCGTCATCTGGCAGCCGAAAGGGCTCGGAATCGGCTGGAGCGCGCTCGCCGGCGCCGCCGTCGCGCTCGCCACCGGCGTGATCCAGCCCGGCGACATCCCGGTCGTCTGGCACATCGTCTGGGACGCCACCTTCACCTTCGTCGCGCTGATCGTCATCTCGCTCGTCCTCGACGAGGCCGGGTTCTTCCACTGGGCGGCCCTGCACGTCGCCCGCTGGGGCGGCGGGTCGGGCCGTCGGCTGTTTCCCCTGGTGATCCTGCTCGGCGCCGCCATCGCGGCCTTGTTCGCCAATGACGGCGCGGCGCTCCTGCTGACCCCGATCGTGCTGGCGATCCTCACCCGCCTCGACGTCAAGCCCGCGGCGGCTTTCGCCTTCGTCGTCGCCTGCGGCTTCGTGGCGGATTCGACCTCCCTGCCGCTGGTAATCTCGAACCTCGTCAACATCGTCTCGGCCAACGTCTTCTCCATCGGCTTTGCCCGCTACGCCGCCGTGATGGTGCCGGTGAACCTGGTGTCGCTCGCCGCCACGCTCCTCGTGCTGGGGTGGTGCTTCCGGCGCGCGGTGCCGGCCGCCTATCCGGTCGACGTGCTGGAGCCCCCGGCCGGCGCGATCCGCGATCCGGCGGTGTTCCGCGCCGCCTTTCCGCTCCTCGGCCTGCTGCTCGCCGCCTATTGCGTCACCGCCCCGTTCGGCGTGCCGGTCTCGGCCGTCACCGGTACGGGGGCGGTGCTGCTGCTCGCCCTCGCCATCCGCGGCCGGGTCGTCCCGGTCCGCAGGGTACTGGCCGGGGCGCCCTGGCAGATCGTGCTGTTCAGCCTCGGCATGTACCTGGTGGTCTACGGCCTGCGGAATGCCGGCCTCACCGACGGGCTGGCGCGAGGCCTCGTGTGGCTCGCCGGCTACGGGCCCTGGATCGCCACCCTGGGCACGGGCTTTTCCGCGGCGATCCTGTCCTCGGTGATGAACAACATGCCGGGCGTGCTCGTCGGCGCGCTGGCGATCCAGCAGGCCCCGGACCTGCCGCCGCTCACCCGCGAGCTGATGATCTACGCCAACGTCATCGGCTGCGACCTCGGCCCCAAGCTCACCCCGATCGGCAGCCTCGCGACCCTGCTGTGGCTGCACGTGCTCGCCGCCAAGGGCCAGCGGATCACCTGGGGCCAGTACATGCGGATCGGCCTCGTCGTCACGCCGCCGGTGCTGCTGGCGGCGCTCGTCGCGCTGGCGGCCTGGCTGCCGGTGCTCGGGCCCGGATAGGCCGACGGCTATCCGAGCACCGGGAGGCCGCCTTCAGTCCCGATCGGTCGACCTTGCCGGCCGGCCGGGATCGTCGGCGGGGGCCGGCTCGGCCCGGGCGGCTTCGGCCGCCAGGGCGTCGACGACCGCCTCGGGATGGCGATGGATCGTCCAGATCAGGGTCATCGCCGTGGCGTTCGGCTTCGACTTGCCCTGCTCCCAGTTCTTGACCGTGGCTTCTTCCAACCCGAACCGCAGCGCGAACTGGGCCTGCGAGAGGTGCAGGGCTTCCCGCACTGCCCGCACGGAGATCGGGTTCGGTCCATGCCGGCGGACCTCGATGCCGATGGCGCCGAGTTCCGCCTGCAGACGGCCCAGGTTCTCGACCTTCGGAACTTCGACATAGGCCTCACCCACGTCAAACAGTTCGGTCATGACCGCGTGCGCGGCCTTCGGCGGAAGGTGCCTACGGATCAGGAGGCGGGCCGCCGCCACCGTGTCGAGGAGGGCGTCCGGCCGTCGCTTGAGGCTGAGGCGCTCGGCGGAGCCGTCGGGGACGGGGTTCGCGTCGCGGATGAGCACCCGTGGTCCGAACTCCGCCAACAAGCTGGATCTCGTCGACATCCAGTTCCTCCATGACGCCCTGTGCGACGTCTCGAAGCGCTGCCGCGCCCCATCGTTTCGATGCGTCGCCGCCGATATGCATCCCGTCCAACCGGAGCGAGCGTCCCTCGAGCGTGACTTGCGCCATCACGTCGAGCGTTCCCCACGGCGTCCGCAGTTCGACGGTGAAGATCGGATCGTCGCTGGCGGCGTCATCGACCACGATGCTGACCTTGCAGACCGCCACGTCCCTGATCCTATACGCAGCTTGCTGATAGGTTGCGGCGAATCCGCCTCACGTCAAGGGTTGGATCCGCCCTCCCGGGTTCTTGCCTGGGCTCGGCCGCCGTCGGACAATCGGGCGACCAGCCACAGCGACGGACCATCCCATGCAGGCCTACCGCGCCCTCGAAGCCACCTTCGCCCGCATCGGCGCCCTCGAGGATGCGTCCGGCATCCTCGGCTGGGACGCGCAGACGCTGATGCCGGACGGGGCGGCGGAGGGGCGGGGCGACCAGATCGCGGTTTTGCGTGGCCTCGCCCACGACCTCCTGACCGATCCCGCCACCACCGACCGTCTCGCCGCGGCCGAGGAGGAGGGCGGGCTCGACGACTGGAGCCGGGCGAACCTTGCCGAGATGCGCCGGGCCCACACCCACGCCGCGGCGGTGCCGCGCGACCTCGTGGAGGCCGGTTCCCGCGCCGTGTCGCGGGCCGAGATGACCTGGCGCGAGGCGCGCCGCGCCTCCGATTTCGCCCTGCTGCGGCCCGACCTCGCCGAGGTGCTGGCGCTCCAGCGCGAGATCGGCCGGGCGAAGGGAGAGGCCCTCGGCCTCTCCCCCTACGACGCCCTCCTCGACAGCTACGATCCGGGCCTGCGGCAGGCCGCGATCGACCCGGTCTTCGCGGTGCTGGAGGCCGAGCTGCCCGGCCTGATCGCCGAGGCGCAGGACCGCCAGGCGGCGGCCGGCCCCGCGCCGGTCCCGGAGGGGCCGTTCCCGGTCGAGGCCCAGCGCCAGGTCGGGCTCGCCCTGATGCGGGCGGCGGGGTTCGACTTCCGGCGCGGCCGGCTCGACGTCAGCCTGCACCCGTTCTGCGGCGGCGCCACCGACGACGTGCGCATCACCACCCGGTACGACGAGGCCGATTTCGCCCGCGCCCTGATGGGCGTGCTGCACGAGACCGGGCACGCCCTCTACGAGCAGGGCCGCCCCGCTTCCTGGCGCCGCCAGCCCGTGGGCGCGGCCCGCGGCATGAGCCTGCACGAGAGCCAGTCGCTCACCCTGGAGATGCAGGCCGGGCGCAGCCGCGAGTTCGTCGCCTACCTGGCGCCGCTGGTGCGCGAGGCCTTCGGCGGCACCGGCCCGGCCTGGGAGGCCGACGCCCTCCACCGCAACTACACCCGGGTCGTACCGGGCTTCATCCGGGTCGATGCCGACGAGTGCACCTACCCGGCCCATATCCTGCTGCGCTATCGCCTGGAGCGGGCGCTGATCCGCGGCGAGATGGAGATCGGCGACCTGCCGGGTGCCTTCGACGAGGGACTGCACCGTCTCCTCGGGCTGACCGTGCCGGACGACGCCCATGGCTGCCTGCAGGACATCCACTGGCCGGGCGGCGCCTGGGGCTACTTCCCGACCTACACGCTGGGCGCGATGATGGCGGCCCAGCTCTTCGACGCCGCCTGCACGGCCGAGCCGGACCTGCGCCCCGGCCTCGCCCGGGGCGACTTCGCCCCCCTCGTCGGCTGGCTGCGCACCCACGTCCACGCGAAGGGCAGCGCGGCCGGCACGCAGGAGATCCTCGCCGCCGCGACCGGGCGACCGCTCGATGCGGGGGTGTTCCTCGGCCATCTGCGCCGGCGCTACCTCGATGCCTGACCCGGTCCGCCCGGTCTCGGATCGACTTGCCTTCGTCGTGCTTGACCAGTCGAGCGAAGTCGTGACAGGAAGCAGGAATAAATCTGTCGAATTGACGATCCGCTGTCATCGGATCGTCATAAAATTAAAAGATTTATATTAGACGGATAAATTTAATACTGTGTAAGGCTCTGGCGACGTATGGGCCCGCCATCCGCTTCTGCGTTGGTGCATCCCATGCGTTTCACCCTGGGCAAGAAGCTCGGCCTCCTGGTCGGGCTGCCGATCCTCGTCGCCGCCGGCATCGCCGCCTTCGCGGTCTCGCTGTCCCACAACGAGCAGCGGCGCGCTGGCGCCGTGGAGGCGGCCTGGGAGGCGGCGCTCCACACCCGCAACCTCGCGCAGGCCATTGAGCACGTCGTGGTGACGGTGCAGACCCTGGTGGCGGCCGAGGACGTCGCCGAGGCCCGGCAGAAGTTCGGCGCCCTGCGCACCGCCCTGGAGGCGCTCGAGGCCGAGCGCCCGGCCTTCTTCGCCTCCCTCCAGCCCTATCTCGACGAGGACGAGGCCCGAAAACTCTCGCTCACCCTCCAGGAGTTCCTGGCCTACCAGCGCGACACGGCGGAGCTCGGCCAGACGCTGTCGCCGAAGGCCGCGCAGATCCAGGCCGCCGACGAGGCGACGATCAAGAGCCGCGAGCGGATGGTGGCGCGGATCCTGAAGCTCGGCGACGCGGTGCTCGAACGCCTCCAGGAGGAGCGCGAGGCGGTGGCCCAGGCGCGCCGGCGCGAGGCGGTGTCCCTCGTCGCGGTGCCGATCCTGGCCCTCCTCCTCACGGTCGCCGGTGCCGTCTGGGTCAGCCTGACCCAGCTGCAGCGCCCGCTCCACGCCCTGCGCCGCACGATGCAGGCCCTGACCGACGGCGACCTCGCGGTGGCGGTGCCGTTCACCCGGCGGCGCGACGAGATCGGCGAGATGGCTTCCTCGATCGCGGTGTTCCAGGCGGCCCTGCGCGAACAGGGGGCGACGCAGGCGGCCGAGCGGGCCCGCGCCGAGGTCGAGCGGCAGCGGGCCGAGCGGCTGGAGGAGGCCTGCCGGGCCTTCGAGGCCCGGGCGGGGCAGGCGGCCGAGGCCCTCGACGCCTCGACCCGCGAGATGGAACTGACCGCCGACGTGCTGTCGCAGGCCGCCCACGAGGTCGAGCAGCAATCGGGCGCGGTCACCGGCGCCTCCGGCGTCGCCGCCCGGGCGGTGGCCGAGGTCGACGGCGCCTTCCGGCACTTCTCGGAATCGGCCGTCGGCGTCGGTGACCGGGTCGGCCGGACGAGCGAGATGGCGAGCGCGACGCTCGCCCGCAGCCGGGCCACTGCCGCGACGGTGGAGCGGCTGGTCGCCGCCTCGGCCGAGATCGGCGAGGCCGCCGACCTGATCCGCACCATCGCCGACCAGACCAACCTGCTCGCGCTCAACGCCACGATCGAGGCGGCCCGGGCCGGGGTGGCGGGGCGCGGCTTCGCGGTGGTGGCCTCCGAGGTCAAGGCGCTCGCCGGCCAGACCGCGGCGGCCACCGACCGGATCGGCGCCCAGATCGCCGCGATCCAGGGCGCGACCCGGCACACCGCGGAGGAGATCGGCGCGATCACCGACGCGGTGGCGGAGACGAGCCGGCTCGCCGAGGAGATCCGCGGGGCGATGCAGGACCAGGCGGTGACGAGCGCCGGCATCGGCCGCAACATCGACCGTGCCGGGACCGAGGCCCGCAGCGTCGCCGACAGCATCGAGCAGGTCCGTGCCGCCTCGCTCGCCAGCGCCGCCCAGTCGGACCAGGTGAGGGCGGTGGCGGGTGTGCTCGCGCAGAACTCGGCCCTGCTCGCCGAATCGGTGACGGCGTTCCTCGGCGAGGTGCGGGCGGCGTGAGCCGTCGGTCTCCGGAAAAGCCGAATCGGGGCGAGGATCGCGCCTGCCGTAACCGACGACCGCCGCCTGCCCGGCCCCGAGACCTTGGCGGGCAGTGATCCGGAAAAGGCCGCCGACGTGAGCGGCGGCCCTCAGGCCGCCTTCCTGAACCCCGCCGCGTCCGCGCCGAGCATCTGGATGGGCTGGCCCGGGCGGGCGATCAGCGTACCGCCCTTCGGCACCTCCGACCAGCCGGTGCGCAGCCCGTCGATCGGCTCGGAGACGACCGCGAGGCCGGTCGCGGTCTGCCGCCAGTACAGGCTCGGCGGGCGGCCGTCGCAGGCCCAGCGATAGGCGGTCAGGCTCTCGCCGTCGGTGAGCACGGCGGTGAAGCGCAGGGGCTCGTCCACCCCGGCCTCGTGCATCAGGCCGCGGGCCGCCGACAGGCTCGCCGCCATCGCGCCGACCGGGTCGCGGTCGAGGCCGTGCGCGAGAGCCAGCAGGAAGAGCGCCTCCGAATCGGTCGAGCCCTGGCGCGCCTCGTAGAGCGCGTCCGGGATCAGCGCCTCGAGCCGCCGGCGGATGCGCGCGTAGCCGCCGATCTGGCCGTTATGCATGAACAGGTGGCGGCCGTGGGCGAAGGGGTGGCAGTTCGCCCGGGTGGTCGCGGTGCCGGTCGAGGCGCGGACATGCGCGAAGAAGGTGCGGGCGCGGATCTGCCGGGAGAGGCTGCGCAGGTTCTCGTCGGACCAGGCCGGCCGCACGTCGCGGTACAGGCCGGGCTCGGGCCGCTCGCCGTACCAGCCGATGCCGAAGCCGTCGCCGTTGGTCTCGGTCTGGGCCTCCGTCGCGTGCAGCGACTGGTGCACCAGGGAGTGGGTCGGCGCGCAGACGAGTTCGTCGAGATAGACCGGGTCGCCGTGGTAGGCGAGGAAGCGGCACATCGGCTCTTCACCTCCCGCGGCGTGTGCCGGTCCCGCCCGGGACCGTGCCTCGTCCGCCGCCTTCATGGAACGGTAACATTCGGCGTCCGACGGTGAACAGTCCGTTAATGCGCCGCAGCATGCCCAAGGTTCCCGCACCTGCTCACGCGGCAGGCAATGGCGTTACGTCAGGAGCCGGCATGCGCGGGGCGCATCGGCCGTCGATCCGAACTGGACCTGTCGCCTGGATCAATGTCAGGATTGAGTCGTTGATAGCCGCGCAGGCGTGTTCGCGTAGCCGGCTTGCGTCCGCGTTCCCCCGGCTGGTGCCCCCTCTGGCGTGCCGTGCCGGGCCCGATCCCCGTCCCGTCGGTCGATCTCCGCCCTCGCACGGGCGGGCTCGCGCGTCGTCGGGCGCCGATCGATCCGTCCATCCTCCCGAGCACTCACGAGGACCCGGGACCCCGACGCCACTCACATAAAACAAACAGGAGGCCTTATGGGCAGAGCAGCACCCACCGCTCCGATCGCCGTCGTGGTGGAGGATGACGAATCCGTCCGGGATTTCGCCGCCGCGATCCTCGAGGAGACCGATCTCGACGTCATCGCGTGTCGCAGCGCCGCCGACGCGCTGGCGGTGATGCGCGAGCACGGCTCCGAGGTCGCGCTGCTGTTCACGGAGGTGCAGCTCGCCGGCGAGATGGACGGGGCCGCGCTCGCCCGCACGGTGGAGCGGGACTGGCCCGACGTGCGCCTGGTGGTGACCTCGCGGCCCGGCGCGGCCCAGGCCGTGCCCGACCACGCCGTCTACATGCAGAAGCCCTGGCGGCCCCTCGACGTTCTGGTCGAGGCGGAGCGGGCGGCCCATGCGTCGGCCTGATCCTGAGTCGGCCTGATCCGGAATCGGCCTGATCAATGAGGAAGAGCCCGCACGCCTCGCGGCGTCGGGCTCTCGGGATGGCCCCACCCGGAAAGGTGGGGCTTCTTGATACGGCCTCCGGGGAGGCCGGCCGGCCCTTAGGCCGAGGCGGCCGGAGCGGCGGCCGGGGCGGCAGCCGACGGGGCCATGCCCGGACGACGCGGGCCGCCGACGCGGGGCTTCGGCTTCGGAGCGGCGATCAGACCCTCGCGGATGGCGGTCTTGCGGGCCTGCTTGCGGGCGCGGCGCACGGCCTCGGCCTTCTCGCGAGCCTTGCGCACCGACGGCTTCTCGTAGGCCTTGCGCTGCTTCATCTCGCGGAAGATGCCCTCGCGCTGCATCTTCTTCTTGAGGACGCGGAGGGCCTGATCGACGTTGTTGTCCCGAACGAGTACCTGCAAGGGTGTGTGTCCTTTTTGTCTAAATCCGAAAACGTGGCCGACCTTGCGCGGAACGCGCCCGGATGGCTGCCTGCCCGACCAACCGAAATGCGCCCCGCGGCCCGGACCTCGCGGACCGGGAGGGGCTTGGGTCGCATCACGGTCGCACCGGAGCCCGGCGCAAGCTGTCGGCGCACGGTATGCGCCTGATCGCGGCCTTACACCACTCCGCTACCACTTCCAACCGCGGAGTGCTCGCCTGACCGAAATTTGAGCGGGTGCGGGGCCTCACGGGCGCCGCCGCGCAGGCTCCCATACCTAAGCCGGACCTGGGCCGGATCAAGCGTTGGCCTGGATGAAGCTGCGCACGAGCGGATAGGTCTGGGCTTCCCACTTGCGGCCCGAGAACACGCCGTAATGGCCGACGCCGGCCTGGAGGTGGTGGCGCTTGCGGAAGGGTTTCAGGCCGGCGCAGAGATCGTGGGCCGCCACGGTCTGGCCGACGGCGCAGATGTCGTCGCGCTCGCCCTCGACCGTCATCAGGGCGGTCTTGCGGATCGCCCTCGTGTCGATCGGCGCGCCCCGGTAGGTGAGCCGGTTCTGCGCCAGCGTCGCCTCCTGGAACACGGTCTTGACCGTCTCGAGGTAGAACTCCGCCGGCAGGTCGAGCACCGCGAAATACTCGTCGTAGAAGGTCTCGATCTGCGCCGCCTTGGCGGCCTCCCCGTCGGCGAGGTGCCAGTAGAGGTCGAGGTGGCCGTGCATGTGGCGCGCGGCGTTCATCGACATGAAGGCCGAGACCTGCATGAAGCCGGGATAGACCCGCCGCCCGGCGCCGGCATGACGGCGCGGTACGGTCGCGATCAGGTTCTTCTCGAACCAGTCGATCGGGCGGGACGTGGCGAGCTCGTTGACCTTGGTCGGGTTGACCCGGGTGTCGACCGGGCCGGCCATCAGGGTCATGCTCGCCGGATGCGCCGCGTTGCGGCTCTCGGCCATCACGGCGGCGGCCGCCAGCGCCTGCACGCAGGGCTGGCACACCGCCACCACGTGGGCGCCCGGGCCCATCGCCTCGAGGAACTGCACCAGGTGGGCGACGTAGTCGTCGAACCCGAAGCGGCCGGCGCTCACCGGCACGTCGCGGGCGTTGTGCCAGTCGGTGATGTAGACGTCGTGGTCGGCGAGCAGGGTGCGCACGGTGCCGCGCAGCAGCGTGGCGAAGTGGCCCGAGAGGGGGGCCACCACCAGCACCCGGGGCTGCTCGCTGGCGATGTCCTTGCGGAAGCGCAGGAGCGTGCCGAACGGGGTCGCGAGCACCCGCTCCTCGGTCACCGGCGTCTCGCGGTTGCCGACCCGCACCGACTCGATCCCGTAGGCCGGCCGGGCATGGGTCAGGCCGGCCCGCATCATCATCCGGGCGGCGGCCGACACCCAGCTCGCCGGGGCGCCGTAGCCGGCCCGCATCCAGGGCTCCGTACCCGCCTGCAGCGCATGGCCCCAGGCGCGGGTCGCGCGCGCCATGTCCGACTGGACCTCGAAGGCATCGTAGAGCATCGGCGCTCGCTCTCCCTCACGGACACGCGCGGGGAGCGGCCCTTTCGCCGAGCGTATGGCAAGGCTCCGTCCCCCGCGACCGGACTTTCGGTGAAGGGCGGCCGGCGCCGCTCCGTCCTCGCGCGATGCGATGAGCATGCCAACGCGGCGCGCGGCCGATCTCCCGCGGGTCTTCGACCTTCGGGCGGCGCGGCGGCGGCCGGCACGAGTCTTGGATCCCGCCCGGGACCGCGACGGGAAGGCGGGTCGGCGTCCCCGGCCCGGGGGAGGACCGGATGGCCGAGGCGACGCTGACGATTTCGAGCCGCAACTACTCGTCCTGGTCGCTGCGGGGCTGGCTGCTCTGCCGCATGGCGGGGCTCGACCTCGCGGTCGAGGTGCTGTCGGGCGATCCGGCGAGCCGGGCCGAGCTCCTGCACCTCTCGCCCTCGTTCCTGGTGCCGCGCCTCACCCACGGGGACGTGCGGGTCTGGGACGTGCTCGCCATCGCCCAGTACCTCACCGAGGTGCGGCCGCAGGCCGGGCTCCTGCCCGGCGACCTCGCCGCCCGCTCGTGGTCGCGCTCGATCTCGGGCGAGATGCATGGCGGCTTCATCAACCTGCGCTCCGCCCTGCCGATGAACCTGCGCGCCCGCTACAGCGACTTCACGCTCTGGGGCGGCGCCCAGGCCGACATCGCCCGGGTGGTCGAGATCTGGCAGGAGGCGCTGCGCGCCCACGGGGGTCCGTACCTGTTCGGCGCGCGCCCGGTGGTGGCGGACGCGATGTACGCCCCGGTCTGTACCCGCTTCGTCACCTACGGCGTGGCCCTGCCGCCTGACTGCGCCGCCTATCGCGACACGGTCATGGATTGGGACCTGATGCGGGACTGGATCGCCGCGGCGGAGGACGAGCCGGAGGAGATCGAGGAGCTGGACATGGAGTTCTGAGGAGCCCTTCGGTCTCTCCCCCGCGGGACGCTGGACGGAGCGCCGGACCATCCCGCGCCGTCAGATCGCCCCCGCCAGCCTCAACCCCACCCCCGCCGCCGCGCAGGCGCCCAGCACCGGGATCATCCCGGCCCGGAAGCGGAAGACCGCCACGGTCGCCGCCAGTGCCAGAACCAGTGCCCAGGGGTCGAGGCTCGCGGCGACCGGCACGTCGAGCCGCAGCGGCCCGAAGGCCACCGGGCGCACCGCGCGAAACAGGGTGTGGAGCGAGAACCAGACCGCGAGGTTGAGGATCACCCCCACCACCGCCGCGGTGATCGCCGAGAGCGCGCCGGCGAGCGCGGCGTTGCCGCGCAGCCGCTCGACGAAGGGCGCGCCGACGAAGATCCAGAGAAAGCAGGGCGCGAAGGTGACCCAGGTGGTGAGCAGACCGCCCAGCGTGCCGGCGGCGAGCGGCGCGAGCGCCCCGGGCGCCCGGTAGGCGGCAAGGAAGCCGACGAACTGCGTCACCATGATGAGCGGGCCGGGCGTGGTCTCGGCCATCCCGAGCCCGTCGAGCATCTCGCCGGGTTTCATCCAGCCGTACCGCTCCACCGCCGCCTGCGCCACGTAGGCGAGCGCCGCGTAGGCGCCGCCGAAGGTGACCAACGCCATCTTGGAGAAGAACACCGCGATGCGGGAGAAGACGTCGTCGGGCCCGAGCACGAGGAGGAGGGCGGCGACCGGGGCGAGCCAGACCGCCGCCCAGACCGCCAGGGTGAGAAGCGTGCTCCGCCAGGACGCCCGTTCCCGCGGCCCCGCCTCGTCGCCGAACAGGTAGGAGCCGTTCCCCGCCGCCGCGGCGTGGCCGCCCCCGGGGCGGAAGGCCGGATGCCCGGCCCGGCCGCCGAGGAAGCCGACGATCCCCGCCGCCGCCACCACGACGGGGAACGGCACGTCGAGGAAGAACAAGGCCGCGAAGGCGGCGGCCGCGAGCGCGGTCATCGCCGGGCCGCGCAGCGCCCGCCGGCCGATGCGCTGCACCGCCTCGAGTACGATGGCGAGCACCGCGGCCTTGAGGCCGAAGAACAGCCCGGCCACCGGCCCGGCCTCGCCGTACAGCACGTAGATCCAGCTGAGGCCCATGATGGCGAGGAGCCCCGGCAGCACGAACAGCCCGCCGGCGAGAAGGCCGCCCCGGGTCCCGTGCATCAGCCAGCCGACATAGGTGGCGAGCTGCTGCGCCTCCGGCCCGGGCAGCAGGGTGCAGAAGTTGAGGGCGTGCAGGAAGCGGTTCTCGGAGATCCAGCGCTTCTCCTCGACCAGCACCCGGTGCATCACGGCGATCTGCCCGGCCGGCCCGCCGAAGGACAGGGCGGCGATCCGGGCCCAGACCGGCAGGGACCCGGCGAGGGTCACGGGCGGCGGGGCGACCCGGTCGCGCGCGGCGGGCTCGGTCGTCGTCACGGGCGTCGGCTCTCCGGCTCGGGGGAGCCGGAAAGTAGCGCGATCGGTCGCGTTGTGCGACAGAACCCAGCGAGTACATCCGGCGAACGGGGCCGCCGGCCTCGCGCCGCCGACACGAGCCACGCGCCAGGTTCCGCTTGAGCAAGCAGCCCAAAGCCCTCCTCACCCCCGAGCGCCACGAGGACGACACCGACGCCTCGATCCGGCCGCTCAGCCTCGCCGACTTCACCGGCCAGAAGGCGGCCCGCGCCAACCTCCAGGTGTTCATCGACGCGGCGAAGAAGACCGGCCAGGCCCTCGACCACGTCCTGTTCGTCGGGCCTCCGGGCCTCGGCAAGACCACGCTCGCCCAGATCGTCGCCCGCGAGCTCGGGGTCAACTTCCGCTCGACCTCCGGCCCGGTGATCGCCAAGGCCGGGGATCTCGCGGCGCAGCTCACCAATTTGGAAGAGCGCGACGTCCTGTTCATCGACGAGATCCACCGCCTCAACCCGGCGGTGGAAGAGATCCTCTATCCGGCGATGGAGGATTACCAGCTCGACCTCATCATCGGCGAGGGCCCGGCCGCCCGCTCGGTGAAGATCGAGCTGCCGAAATTCACGCTCGTCGCCGCCACCACCCGGGCGGGGCTCCTGACCACGCCGCTGCGCGACCGCTTCGGCATCCCGGTCCGGCTCGAATTCTACGACATCGACGAGCTCGAACTCATCGTCAGCCGCGGCGCCCGGGTGCTCGGCATCGGCATGGCGCCGGACGGCGCCAACGAGATCGCCAAGCGGGCACGCGGCACGCCGCGCATCGCCGGGCGGCTGCTGCGGCGGGTGCGCGACTTCGCCATCGTCGAGGACGCCCCCACCATCACCCGGGCCATCGCCGACCGGGCGCTGCGCCTCCTCGACGTCGATCCCGCCGGGCTCGACACGATGGACCGCAAGTACCTCACCATCATCGCGCATTCGTTCAGCGGCGGGCCGGTCGGGGTCGAGACCATCGCGGCGGCGCTCTCCGAGCCGCGCGACGCGATCGAGGAGATCATCGAGCCCTACCTGATTCAGAAGGGCTTCGTGCAGCGCACGCCGCGCGGCCGGGTGCTCACCGCCCACGCCTTCCGCCATCTCGGCCTGCCGGAGCCGAACCGCGACCCCACCGTGCAGTTCGGCCTGTTCACCGGGGACGAGGATGCGTGAGGAGGGGAGGGGGTACCGCCTCTTCACCCGTCGCCGCGTGCTCCAGGGGGCGGGCCTCGTCGTGCTCTCGGGCGCGACGACCGGCGCCTACGCCACCGGGATCGAGCCGTTCCGCCAGGTCGTGACCCGGTACGCGATCAGGCCGAACCCCGCCGCGCCCTGGCCGGCGGGCCTGACCTTGCGCATCGCGGTGCTGACCGACATCCACGCCTGCGACCCCTGGATGAGCCTGGAGCGCATCGCCGGCATCGTCGAGGCCACCAATGCGCTGCAGGCCGACCTCGTGGTGCTGGTCGGCGACTTCATGGCGGGCCAGCGCTACGTCACCCGGTACGTCCCAGCCTCCGAATGGGCACCGGTGCTGGGCCGGCTCGCGGCGCCGCTCGGCGTCTACGCGGTGCTCGGCAACCACGATTGGTGGGAGGACAAGACCGCGCAGAAACGCGGCGCCGGGCCGACCATCGCCGGCACGGAACTGACCCGGAACGGCATCCGTGTCCTGTCGAACGAGGCGGTGCCGCTCGCGACGAAGGCCGGCCCGGTCTGGCTCGCCGGGCTCGAGGACCAGCTCGCCCTGCTGCCCTCCGCCAGACGCCACGGCCACAAGCGGGTCGGCCTCGACGACCTGTCCGCCACCCTGGCGGCGGTGCCGGACGGCGCGCCGATGATCCTGCTCGCCCACGAGCCCGACATCTTCGCCCACGTGCCGGCCCGGGTGGCGCTGACCCTGTCGGGCCACACCCATGGCGGGCAGGTGCGGCTGTTCGGCTGGTCGCCGGTGGTGCCCTCGCGCTATCCGCGCCGTTTCGTCTACGGCCATGTCCGCGAGGCGAGCGACCTCGTGATCTCCGGGGGCCTGGGCCTCAGCATCGCCCCGGTCCGGTTCGGGGTGCCGCCGGAGATCGTGGTGGTGGAGCTGGGGGCTGATGCCACCGTCTGACAGACGGCTTGACGTGATCGTCTGCTCGACGCGCATTTCTCGCCCTCTCTACGCCCCATCCCATCCACGACCTCATCCTGGGGTGTCAGTCGATCGGAGATCGACTGACCTCGAAGGAGGGCTCCAGGGATCGCCGAGGCTTCTGGAGCCCTCCTTCGAGGTCAGTCCATCGTTGATGGACTGACACCTCAGGATGAGGTGGAGGGTGGGACAGCAGAATTCTTCGCAAATCCTCGCAAGGGGAGCACACGTTGAGCAAGAAGGATGGTCGCCGCGTGACCGAAACCCTGCCCCCGGACGCCCACGCCCTTCCGGTGCGCGTCTACTACGAGGACACGGATTTCTCCGGCTTCGTCTACCATGCGAGCTACCTGCGCTTCATGGAGCGGGGGCGGACCGAGCTGTTGCGCGGGCTCGCCGGCGACCAGTCGGAGCTGCACCGGGAGGCGGACGGCCTCGTCTTCGTGGTGCGGCGCATGACCCTCGACTACCTCAAGCCCGCCCTCATGGACGACGCGCTCACGGTGCTCACCGCCACCCGCGAGCTGCGCGGCGCCTCGATGCATCTCGACCAGGAGGTGCGCCGCGGCGACGAGGTGCTGGTGCGGGCCGAGGTGGTGGTGGCCTGCGTGCGCGACGGCCGGGCGGTGCGCCTGCCGGAGGCCCTGCGCCGGCGCCTCGGCCGACGCTAAAGCATCCCGCTCACCATTCCTTAACCCTGCCGGGGGCTTAACTCGCAGCGGGCGAGCGCTCCGTCGCAGGGCGCGGCCCATACTTTCGACAGATTCGGGCGCGATCGAGACACGATACGACAAGCCCCGATCCCGGTTGGAGTGCCAGCGGTCCGTTCCTCGGCCCGCGACGCGAGGAAAGCCGCATGAATCCCGCCGACGCCGCCCAGGCGATGCCCGTGGCCGAGATCACGATGTTCGGCCTGTTCTGGCAGGCCCATTTCGTCGTCAAGGTGGTGATGCTCGGCCTCCTCGGCTCCTCGATCTGGTGCTGGTCGATCATCGTCGACAAGACGCTGCTGTTTCGCCGCACCAAGGCGGAGATGGACGCCTTCGAGGAGGAGTTCTGGTCCGGCCGGCCGCTGGAGGAGCTCTACCGCGCCTACAACGATAAGCCGGCGAGCGGGCTCGCCGCCCTGTTCGTCGCCGCGATGCGCGAGTGGCGCCGCTCCTACGAGGGCTCCGGCCGTTCGATCCGCAGCCTCGGCCAGCGCATCGACAAGGTGCTCGACGTGACGATCCAGCGCGAGGTCGAGCGGCTGGAATCGCGCCTGCTGTTCCTCGCCTCGATCGGCTCGGCGGGCCCCTATATCGGCCTGTTCGGCACGGTGTTCGGCATCATGACCGCCTTCACGTCGATCGCGGCCTCGAAGAACACCTCGCTCGCGGTCGTGGCGCCGGGCATCGCCGAGGCGCTGTTCGCCACCGCGATCGGCCTGTTCGCGGCGATCCCCGCGGTGCTCGCCTACAACAAGCTCCAGGCCTCGGTCGCCAAGGCGCAGGGACGCCTCGAGGGCTTCGCCGACGAGTTCTCGGCGATCCTGTCGCGGCAGATCGACGAGCGCATGGCGCTGGCGGCCTGAGCCGGCGCGCGTCCCCCCTCTCGGACAGGGATCGAACCCAATGAGCATGGCCACCGGAGCGGCCCAGGGCGGCGGGCGCCGTCGGCGCGGCCGGCGGGGCGGCGGCGCGATCAACGAGATCAACATGACGCCGTTCATCGACGTCGTGCTGGTGCTCCTGATCATCTTCATGGTGGCCGCGCCGATGATGACGGTGGGCGTGCCCCTGGACCTGCCGCAGACCAAGGCCGCGCCGCTCAACCAGGATTCGAAGCCCGTCACCCTGTCGATCCGCCAGACCGGCCAGGTCTTCCTCGGCGAGGACGAACTGACCGACGACACCATCGTGGCCAAGCTCTCGGCCACCGCCAAGGACGGGTTCGAGGAGCGGGTCTTCGTGCGTGGCGACAAGCGGGTCGATTACGGCCGCGTCGCCCAGGTGATGGCGATCGTGACGGGCGGCGGCTTCAAGAAGGTCGCCCTCGTGACCGAGCCCGACCAGCGATAGCAGGACGGGGTCCGCCGTGGTGTTTCCCTTCGACAGGTCCGAGCCCGGCGTCTGGGTATCGGCCGGCGCGCACGTGGTGCTGATCGGGCTGGCGCTGTTCGCCGCCGCCTCGCACGTGCTGCCGCAGGCCGAGGAGGGCGTGCCGGTCGAGGTCATCACCGAGAACCAGTTCTCGGAGCTGACCAAGGGCCAGCGCGACGGCGACGCCCCGGCCAAGAGCCCGCGCGCCGACCGCGCCGCCGACAAGCAGCGCGAGAACGACCCCGGCGAGGCCAAGGCCGATGTGCCGACCCCGCCGACGCGCCCGCCCGAGATGAAGGTCGCCAACGCCGAGGAGATGCCGGCGCCGCCCCTGCGCCCGGCCCTCGAGCAGCCCGAGCCCGCCCCGATGCCGCCGGCCCGCCTCGACACCGCCAGGGCCGATGCCGAGAAGGCCGCCGCCGCCGCCGCGAAGGCCAGGGCCGACGCCGAAGCGCGCGAGGCCAAGGCGGAAGCCGAGCGCGAGGCCAAGGAAGCCGCCAAGGAGGCGGCAAAGGAAGCCGCGAAAGCCGCCGCCAAGGAAGCTGCCAAGGAGGCAGCCAAGGAGGCTGCAAAAGCTGCGGCCGAGAAGGCTGCCGCGACCGCCGCCAAGGCCGCCGCCGAGAAGGCGGCTGCCGAGAAGGCCGAGGCCGAGGCGATCCGGCGCGAGGAACTGGCCGAGGCCAAGGCGGCCGAGAAGGCCGCCGCCGAGAAGGCCGCGGCGGACAAGGCCGCCGCGAAGGCGAAGGCGGAAGCCAAGGCCCGCGCCGAGGCCGACGCGAAGGCCAAGGCCGAAGCCAAGGCGGAAGCGGAGGCGAAAGCCCAGGCCGAAGCCGAGGCGAAGGCCAAGGCGGTCGCCGATGCCAAGGCGAAGGCGGAAGCGAAGGCCCGCGCCGAGGCCAAGGCCGAGGCGGAAGCGAAGGCCCAGGCTGAAGCCGAGGCGAAGGCCGAGGCCAAGGCGGAAGCCGAAGCCAAGGCCCAGGCCGCCGCGGACGCCAAGGCGAAGGCCGAGGCCGCCGCAAAAGCCAAGGCGGTGGCGGATGCCCGTGCCAAGGCCGCCGCGGAGGCCAAGGCCAAGCGCCAGGCCGAGCTCGCCGCCAAGTTCAATTCGGGCTCGATCCGCGACGTGCTGGCCTCGCACGGGCCGTCGCAATCGACCGGAGCCACCGGCCGCGAGGTCCAGCGCACGGCGGCGCTCGGCGCCGCCACCGGCACCTCGCAGCGGCTCAACCCGAGCCAGCGCGACGCCCTGGTCGGCCTGCTGCAGCAGCAGATCGAGCGCTGCTACTCGGCGCCGCCCGGCGCCGCGCAGGGCATCGTGCTGCCCCAGCTCGACATCCGCCTGAATCCGGACGGCTCGCTCACCACCGATCCGCGCATCCTGCGCGCCGGCGGCAGCGCGGTCGACCGGTCGATCGCCGAGGCGGCGGTGCGGGCGGTGCGGCGCTGCGCGCCCTTCCGCATCCCGTCCCAGTTCGCGCCGTTCTACAACGACTGGCGGGTCATCAACGCCGAGTTCGAGCTGCCGCGGGCTTGAAGAAGCCCCCGGCCGCCTGCCTCACCCCACGATGGACGTCCCCTCCATGCCCTCCCCCTCGCGACTGCGTCCCGCGCTCGCCGCGCTCCTGTGGCTGTGCCTCGCCGCCGGCCTGATGCCGGGCTTCGCCACGCCGGCCCAGGCCCAGCTCAACCTGCGCATCGGTCCCGGCGGCGCCTTCCAGCCGATGCCGATCGCCATCGCGGACTTCTCCGGCGATCCGAGCCTCGGCCCGACGCTCTCGGGCATCGTGACCAACAACCTGAAGCGCTCGGGCTACTTCACGCCGGTCGAGAAGGCCCGCTTCCCCGAGAGCCCGAACTTCGACGCCGCGCCGAACTTTTCCGCCTGGAAGGACATCGGCGTGCAGGGCCTCGTGACGGGCCGGGTCACCCGTGACGGCACCGGCAAGCTCAAGGCCGAGTTCCGGCTCTGGGACGTGCTGTCGGGCCAGCAGATGGTCGGCCAGCAATATGCCGGCGACGGCGCCAACGCCCGCCGGATGGGCCACCTGATCTCGGATGCGGTCTACACCAAGATCACCGGCATCGCCGGCTTCTTCGACACCCGCGTCGCCTTCGTCGACGAGTCGGGCTCGAAGGAGAACCGCCGCAAGCGCCTCGCCATCATGGACCAGGACGGCGCCAACGTGCGCTACCTGACGAGCGGCGAGGCCTCGGTGGTGGCGCCGCGCTACTCGCCCTCGACCCAGGACATCACCTACATGTCGCAGGTCACCGGCCAGCAGCCGCGGGTGCAGGTGATCAACCTCGCGACCGGCTCGCGCCAGGTGATCCCGACCAACGCCGAGATGAGCACCAGCCCGCGCTTCTCGCCGGACGGGCGGCGCCTGGTGATGAGCGACCAGGACGGCGGCAACGCCAGCATCTACGTGATGGACCTCGCCTCCAAGGCGCAGACCCGGATCACCAACGCCAACGCCATCGACACCTCGCCGTCCTTCTCGCCGGACGGGCGCGAGATCGTGTTCGAATCCGACCGCGGCGGCCAGCAGCAGGTCTACGTCATGGGCGCCGACGGCTCGAACCCGCGCCGCCTCTCCTTCGGCGACGGCTCGGCCTCGCAGCCGGCCTGGTCGCCGCGGGGCGACTACATCGCCTTCACCCGCCAGCGGAAGGGCTCGTTCTCGATCTGCATCATGAAGCCGGACGGCAGCGGCGAGCGGGTGCTGACGGAAGGCTTCCACAACGAGGGCCCGACCTGGGCGCCGAACGGCCAGTACCTGATCTTCTTCCGCGACCCCGGCGGCCAGGCCGGCGGCAAGCTCTACATGGTCGACATCACCGGCAAGGTCGAGCAGCCGGTCCCGACCCCGTCCTACGCCTCCGACCCGACCTGGTCGCCGCTGATCGACCCGCAGCGGTAAGGCAGAGCGGCCGGCCCGGGGACGGGCCGGCCCTTTCATTCCATCGCGCCTTAGCGGCGGCGCCCGTTCGGGCTTGGCCCGGCGCCTTCGAACGAATCCGCTCGAAGGCGCGGCGGTCTCACACCCCGATTGCCGCCTTCACCAGTTCCGGCCGCATCGGCAATTCGCGCAGGCGCACGCCCGCGGCCTGCCGGATCGCGTTGGCGAGGGCCGCGGCGGTCGGGCCCTGGGCAACCTCGCCGGCCCCGAGGAACGGCGCGCCCGGGCGGTCGATCAGGTGCACGTCGAGGCGCTCGGGAATGTCGGGGAAGCGGGCGATCGGGTAGGTGCTCCAGTCGCGGCTCGTCGGGCCGGTCGCGTCGTGCGCCACCGCCTCGAACAGGCTCCAGCTCATCGCCTGGATGATCCCGCCCTCGATCTGGTCGCGAAGGCCGTGCGGGTTGACGATCTCGCCGGCATCGAGCGCCGCCTGCGCCCGCACCAGCCGGACCCGGCCGCTCTCGCGCTCCACCGCCACCTCGACCGCGACCGCGCAATAGCCGGCGAGGTTCTTGTAGCGGGCGAAGGCGAAGCCGGCGCCGCGGCCCTTCGGCAGCGCCGCCCCCCAGCCGAACCGCGCGGCCGCCGCCTCGATGACGGCGCGGGCGCGAGGATCGTCGAGATGGCCGAGCCGGAAGGCGACCGGATCGGCGCCGGCCGCCTCCGCGGCCTCGTCCATCAGGCTCTCGATCGAGAACACGTTCATGTAGGCGCCGAGGCTGCGCAGGGCCGAGACCCGGAGCGGCATCGCGGCGACGAAGTCGTGCGCCACCCGCGCCCGGGCGAACCGGTAGAGCGGGATGGCGTTGCGGTCGCCGCCGCCCTCGGGCTGCGGCAGCGCCTTCGGGGGCGGGGCCGGGAACGGCCTCTCCAGCATCCGGGCCGAGAGCAGCTGGCCGGCGCCCGGCGGGCGGGTGAGGTGGGTCGGGCTGCGCACCGCGTAGTCCCAGTCGGCGATGCGCCCGTCCGGCCCCAGCACGGCGGAGGCCTGCGTCATCATCGCGCCGCCATAGGGCTCCCACAGATGCTCCTGCTCGCGGGTGTACTGCACCCGCACCGGCCTCCCCGGCAGGGCGTGGGCCAGCAACGCCGCGTCGCCCGCCGCATCGTCGGCGCCGTTATGGCCGTAGCAGCCCGAGCCCTCGGCGTGGATGCAGCGCACCTGGACTTCGGGCAGCGCCAGCATCTCGGCCAGCGCCTTGCGCAGGGGGAACATCCCCTGCGCGTGCGACCAGACGGTGAGGCGCGTGCCGTCGAACTCCGCCACCGCGCAGGACGGGCCGATCGAGCCGTGCATCTGGTAGCGCCGGCGGTACTGCGCGGTGATCGTGCGCCCTGCCGGCACCGGCGTTCCGGCGCCGGCCTCGTGGATGACCGTGCGCTTCGCCTCCCGCCCGGCGAGGTCGGCAAACAGCGCATCGGGCTCCGGCACCGGCGTGCCGCCCTGCCAGACCGCGTGCGCGGCGAGCGCCCGCATCGCGGTCACGGCGGCGTATTCCCGCTCGGCCACCACCGCCAGGAAATCGCCATCGCGGTGGACCCGGATCACCCCGGGCCGTGCCGTCACGGCCTCGGTATCGAGCGCCACGAGGCGGGCGCCCGGTCGGGGCGGGCGCACGATCCGGGCATGCACCATCCCGGGCGCGCGGATGTCCTGGACGTAGGCCGGCCCGCCCGCGACCTTTGCGGGGATGTCGATCCGGGGCAGCGGCCGGCCGACGAGCGTGCGGGCGGCGGATTCACGCAGGGCCGTCGCCTCGGGCACCGGTGCGTCGAGGTCGACCTCGGCGGCGAGTTCCGCAAAGTGCAGCCGGCGCCCGTCCGGCGCCGCGACCGCGCCGCCCGCCACGCTCAAGGATTCGGCCCGTGCACCGAGCCGGAGCGCGGCCGCCTGGACGAGCAGCGCCCGCGCGGCGGCGGCGGCGAGCCGGATCGCGGTGGCGGAATCCTGCATCGAGTGGCTGCCGGCGGTGTAGCCCTCGTCGGGGGTCAGCTCGGTGTCGGCGGTGATCAGGCGCAGCGCCGCCGGATCGAGGCCGAGCTCCTCCGCGGCGACCTGGATCAGCGCCGTCTTGATCCCCTGGCCGAGCTCGGCCTTGCCGGTGAGGACCGTGACGCTGCCGTCCGGATCGAGGCGGATCCAGGCATCGATCCGCGGCGCCTCGGCGAGGCTGCCGGGCAGCGCCGCCCGGGCCGGACCGATCCCGACGAGGAGCGCGCCGCCGACCAGCAGCGCCCGGCGGGTGAGCGCGGTCACGACCCGCCTCCCGCGACCGGGCCGGGCCGCCCGGCGGCCCGCCGCACCGCGGCGAGGATCCGCATATGGGTCCCGCAGCGGCACAGGTTGAGCCGCAGGGCGGCCCGGATCTCGTCCTCGCCCGGATGCGGGTTTTCGCGCAGCAGGGCGTGGGCCCGCATCACCATGCCGGCGATGCAGTAGCCGCACTGCGCCGCGTTCTCGGCGATGAAGGCGGCCTGGAGCGGCCCGGGCGCCTCCGGCGAGCCCAGGCCCTCGACGGTGGTGATCGCGCGCCCCTCCAGCACGCCGATCGGGGTGAGGCAGGAGAGGACCGCCCGGCCCTCGACCTCCACCGTGCAGGCGCCGCACTGGCCGAGCCCGCAGCCGAACTTGGTGCCGTTGAGCCCGAGCTCGTCGCGCAGGACGTAGAGCAGCGGGGTGTCGGGCTCGGCCGCGACCGTCCGGGCCCGGCCGTTCACCGTCAGGGTCGGCATCGGCGTCTCCTCCTCACCGTGTCGCCTCCGCCCGGGCGCCGGATCGGGTCGTCTCGCCCATCAGCCGGCGCACCGTTCCGTCGAGGTCGGGCCACGGCCCGTCCGGGCTGAATCGGGCACGCAGGTAGGCGGCGAGGTCGGTCGTCTGGGACGGTGTCAGCATCGTGCCGTAGGCCGGCATGATCGGGCCCGGCGCGTGGTCCCGCGGGGCGATGCCGTCGCGCAGCACCAGGATCAGGTTGCGCGGGTCGGGCGCCCGCAGTGTGGTGCGGTGGCCGAGCGAGGGCGTGGTGTAGGGCACCCCGCCCGCCGCGCCGCCGCCGCTCTCGTGGCAGGTCGCGCAGGCGCCGGCATAGGTCGCCGCCCCGCGGGCGAGCGCCGGATCGTCGCCCGGAACCGCCCGGTCGACCGGGCCGGTGCGGCTGCCGGCGGCGCCCGGGCCGTAGAGCGTCGCCACGTAGGCGGCGAGGGCCCGGATCTCGCCCGCCGGCACGGTGCGGTGCGCGTCGACCACCGGGCGCATCGGGCCGGCGGCGCCACCGTGCTGCGGATCCCACTCGGCGAGGTAGCGGGCGAGGTCGGCCTCGCTCCAGGCCAGCGGGGAGGGCGACGAGCGGTCCAGCGGCGGAACCCACCAGCCGTCGGCCTCGCCGCCCGCATAGGCCTTCGAGCGGATCTCGGCGCCCAGCAGGTTGCGCGGGCTGTGACAGGCGCCGCAATGGCTCAGCGCCTCGGCGAGGTAGGCGCCGCGGTTCCAGTCCGGCGAGCGGCGCGGGTCGGCCGGGATCGCCGGAGCCTGCGCGAACAGCAGCTTCCAGCCGGCGATCAGCGGGCGCCACGACAGCGGCGCCGGCAGCGCGTTCGGCGTCGCCGCCTGCCGCACCGGCTCGCGGGTCATCACGAAGGCGTAGAGGGCGGCGATGTCGGCGTCGGCCAGGCCGGCATAGTGGGTGTAGGGAAAGGCCGGGTAGAGGTGGCGCCCCTCCCGGTCGACCCCCTCGCGCATCGCCCGGGCGAAGGCGGGTAGCGTGTAGCGGCCGAGCCCGGTGTCGGGGTCGGGCGTGATGTTGGTGGAATAGATCGTGCCGAACGGCGTCGCGACCCCGCGCCCGCCGGCGTACGGCCGGCCTCCCTCCGCCGTGTGGCAGGAGGCGCAGTAGCCCAGCGCGGCGAGGACCGCGCCCCGGGCCACCGGCTCGGCCGCGACCTCGCCCGCGGCGGGGCCGCCCGGCGCGATGGCGGAACGCCACGCGGTAATCCCGAAGCCCGCGACCCCGGCGAGGACCGCCGCTCCCAGCCAGACGGCGATCCGGCGACGCCTCACGGCCCCTCCCGCGACAGGATTCCGATGGAGGGCGGACCCTCCGGCACGCGGGACAACCGGGGCTTCCCGTCGAGGTTCCGCGCAGGACCCGGCCGCGCCGCGGCGGCGGTGACGCGGGCGAGACGACTGCCGGGGTTGAGACCGCACGGTCTGCCGCAAGGTCTTGCCGCAATCCTGCGAAACAATGCTATCGTCCGGGCTGTTGCGGCGATCCCCGTGAGGCTCGGCCGTCATGGATCGGCGGCGGAGCCGCGCCGCGGTCCCGTCGTGCGGACGATCCCTCGCCCGCCCGGCCTGCCGGTCCCGATCTTGCCGATCCCGCGGGGCCGACGGGCGATTCTCTCCGGGATCGTGTCCGGATGCGGCGTCCCCGCACGAGGCCGACGCCGCACGGCTCGGCAGCATCTCATGGCCCGTCAGAATTTCATGGCCCGTCAGAATTTCATGGCCCAGCAGAGTTTCCAGGCCCGCCCCGGGCCACCGCGGATGAGCGAGGACGACGCGGCCTGCCGCGCCTGCTGCGGCCAGATGCGCGCGCAATGGCAGGAGCGGCCCCATGCCCGCCTGATGGTGGTGGCCTCGACGCCGGTGGTCGAAGCTTTCGGCGGCGGCGTCGAGACCCGCTACCTCTGCCTCGATTGCGGGCATACCCTGCTGCATTCGACCGGCCGCTTCGGCCAAGGCTGGCATTGAAGCAAAGTCTGGCATTGGGTCAAAGCCGGGTATCGGGCGGCCTCCGACCTCGGCTCGCGCCGTGGGGCGGGCCCGCGTACCGGCGATGCCGATGATCGTCGCCACGTCCGAGCGGCCCGACCTCGCCGCCATCACCGCGCGCTGGCGCTGGGAGGCGTTTGCGCGGGGCCGGGGCCGCAGCCTGTCCGAGGTCGCCGCCGCCGAGGCCGCGACCGCCGCCGGACCGGGCCCGATGCCCCGCACGCTGGTCCTGCTCGCCGGCGGCGAGCCCGTCGGCATGGCGAGCCTGGTCGCCCACGACCTCGACCCGCGGCCTGACCTGACCCCCTGGCTCGCCGGCGTCTACGTTCCGCCCCACGCTCGCGGCCGCGGCCACGCCGCCCGACTCGTCGCCGCGATCGAGGCCGAGGCGGCGTCGTCGGGTGTCGCGACGCTGTGGCTCTACACCCGCACCGCCGAGCCGCTCTACGCCCGGCTCGGATGGCGGACGGTCGAGCGCTTCGCGTACCGGGACAAGCCCTACGCGCTGATGCGGCGCGACCTCCCGTGAGCAGCGTCCGGCTCCGCCCGCGTGGCCGGGATTGACGGCCGCAGGCCCTCGACAGGCGGCGTACCCATCCCGCATGGCCATCCCGCTTCCCATCTGCAGGGCGCAAGGCCCCTCACGACCTCACCCGAGACCGCACCTCATGACCGACGCCCCCGGCCGCCCGACGCCGATCCCGCTCACGATCCTCACCGGCTTCCTCGGCGCCGGGAAGACCACCCTGCTCAACCGGCTGCTGCGGGCGCCCGAGCTCGCCGACACCGTGGTGATCGTCAACGAGTTCGGCGAGGTCGGGCTCGACCACCTGCTGATCGAGACCGTGGACGAGGGCATGATCCTGCTCGGCGCCGGCTGCCTGTGCTGCACCGTGCGGGGCGACCTGATCGCGACCCTCGAGGACCTGCTGCGCAAGCGCGACAACGGCCGCATCCAGCCGTTCCGCCGGGTGGTGATCGAGACCACCGGTCTCGCCGACCCGGCGCCGATCCTGCACGCGATCCTGTACCACCCCTACGTGGCGATGCGGTACGCGCTCCAGGGCGTGGTGACGGTGGTGGACGCGGTCAACGGCGCCGGCACCCTCGACGCCCACCCGGAAGCCCTGCGGCAGGTCGCGGTGGCCGACCGGCTGGTTCTGACGAAGGCCGACCTTCCGGGCGCCGAGGCGCAGGCCCTGCGCGCGCGCCTGGCGGCGATCAACCCGGGTGCGCGGATCCTGGCGCCGGACGCACGGCCGGACGAATTCCTGGGTGGCCTGTTCGACCTCGACGGCAAGGTCGCCGACGTGCGGGACTGGCTCGGCGCCGAGATCCACGACCACCACCATCACGGTCATCACCACCACGACGTCAACCGGCACGATGCGGCGATCCGGGCCTTCCATCTGGTGAGCGACGCGCCGGTGCCCCGCGCCGCGTTCGAGATGTTCCTCGACCTCCTGCGTTCCGCCCACGGGCCGAAGCTCCTGCGGCTCAAGGGGCTGGTGGCGCTCGCCGACAATCCGGGGCAGCCGGTCGTGGTGCACGGGGTGCAGCACGTCGTCCACACCCCCGCGGTGCTGCCGGCCTGGCCGGACGGCGACACCCGCTCGCGGCTGGTCCTGATCGTTCGCGACCTCGACCCGGCCTTCGTACGCCGGCTGTGGGATGCCTTCCTGGGGCGGCCCGCCGTGGACGCGCCGGACGCCGCCGCGCTGACCGACAACCCGCTGGCGATCCCCGGCGGGTAGGGCGGCCCCGGCACGGGTCTTGAAACGGGGTGCCCGGCACGGCCGCAGGGGCAGCGCCCTCGTCCCGTTTCGGGACGGATTGACCCGGAACGAGGCCGCGATGAACACTTCCTTCACGCTGATCCAGGGCGGGCTGACCGGTGCGGTGCCCCTGCGGGCGGAGCTGCGCCATCCCGCCTCCCTGCGGGAGCCGGAGGTCGAGGCCTGGCGCAGCCTGATGGCGCGGGCGCTCGAGCCCAGCGTCTACGCCGATCCCGATTTCGCCCTGACGATGGCCCAGCACCTCGCCGACGGGCAGACGCTCGCGGTGCTGCTGGTCTGGCAGGACGGGGCGCGGGCCCCGATCCTGCGCGGGGCGCTGCCGCTCCGGCTGCCGGCGCGCCAGGCGCTCGCCGGCCGCGCCCGGCTCTGGCGCCTGCCGCTCGCCGGCACCGCCGAGGCGGCGATCGACGCCGACCATGCCAGCGCGGTGCTGCGGACCGCCCTCGATCACCTGCGCGGGTCGCCCCTGCGCCTCGTCGATCTGCTGTGGCCGGACCTGCGGCCCGATTCGGCCCTGGCGGTCGCGCTGGGCGCGGCGGCGGGCGGCACCGGGCGGCATCTCGCGCTCGCCGAGCAGGCCGCCGCGCCCGAGGTGGCGCCGGCGCCCCTGACCCTGCCGGCCGGCCGGACCTCCCTGGAGCGGGTGCGCGACACGGCGCGGCTGCGCGACGCCGTCGAGCATTTCCTGGTCCTCGACGCCCGGCGCGGCGCGGACAGCCTGCTCGCCGACCCGGCGACGGCCACGGCCTTCCGGGTGGTGACCCGGCGCTTCGCCCACCGCGGGCAGGCCTGCGTCGATCTCGTGCGGCGCGACGGCGAGGTGGTGGCGGCCGCGATCCACCTCGCGACCGGACGGCACGACACGATCTGGCGCCAGGCCGGCCTGTGCCTCGCGCACGTGCCGTCGCAGGCTCCCGCACCGGCCCGCGTCGAGGCGGTGGTGACGGTGGAGCGGGCCGGCGCCGTCCGGGCGCCGCGGGAGCGGACGGATCTCCGCCGGCTGCTGCGCCTGCGCGCCTGACCGGGCGGGTCCCCCGCTACTCGTCCTCGCCGAACCGGTTGGCGAGCAGGGCGGTGATCGCCTCCATGCAGGAATCCTGGTCGGGCCCGAGGGCGGTCACCCGGATGCTGGTGCCCTGCGCGGCGCCCAGCGTGAGCAGGCCCATGATCGAGCGCCCGCCCACGGTCTCGCCGCCCCGGCTCACCGTCACGTCGGAGCCGAATTTCTCGACCGTCTGGACGAACTTGGCGGAGGCCCTGGCGTGCAGGCCGCGTCGGTTGATGATGGGAAGGTCGCGGGCGCTGGCGCCCTCGGGAACCGGCGGCAGCTCGCCGTCCTCGTCGTCTGTGTCGGCAAAGGGCGTCATCGATCGGGGCACCTGCTCGGAACCGGTGGGACCGGCTCACAGGCCCGTCGTCCGGCTCTCGCGCGTGTTGAGGAAGTCGGCTCCACCAGGGTAACCGGGCCGACGCAGAAAGCTAGGGCGCACGACCGGCCCGGCGAGGATCCGGGATCTCTCGACGGTCCTACGTCCGGCGCGGGCGGAGCGGCCCGTAGAAGCCGCTCCATTCCATGCCGAGCGCCCGGGCTCGACCGGCGATCACGCCGGGCACCGACGGCAGGCTTGCCACCGGGGAGGCCAGGATGTCCGGGTCGTTCAGGAGGTGTCCGACCCGCCGTCCCCGCCAGCGGAGCAGCCCGTACAGCAGGACGAGCATCGCCATGAGGCCCCAGGTCGTGAGGGTCTGGCCGAAGACGTAGAGGCCGTAGGGCGGCGAGAGCGCCGTGCCGAGCCGGGACAGGCCGACGCCGACGACCGGCAGCAGGATCAGGAAGCCCAGGAGTTCCAGCGGCAGCCGGCGAAACACCCGGAGGGCGGCGTCGAGGTCCTCGACCGGGACGTGGTCGAGCGACAGCCGCGCGTCGGTCACAGCATGCTTCATGACGTCTCCCGGCATCGGTGCCGCCTGCGAGCGCGGCGGCCCTACCGTTCTAGGACGTCGTGTCCGGGACACACGGCCCGTGGGGAAAACCCGCCCCGGCCGCCAACCGTTACTTGCCGGCCAGGACCCGCGAGGCGACGTTGATGTACTTGCGTCCCGCCTCCTGGGCGTGGAGGACCGCCTCGCCGAGGCTCTCCTCGTCGCGGACGCTGGCGAGCTTGATCAGCATCGGCAGGTTGATGCCGGCGACGACCTCGACCGAGCCGCCGTTCATGCAGGAGAGGGCAAGGTTCGAGGGCGTACCCCCGAACATGTCTGTCAGCACGACCACGCCCTCGCCGGAATTCACCCGGCACACCGCCGACATGATGTCCTTGCGACGGACCTCCATGTCGTCCTCGGGGCCGATGGTGATCGTCTCGAGCTGCTCTTGCGGCCCGACGACGTGCTCCAGCGCGGCTTTGAATTCCGTCGCGAGCAGGCCGTGGGTGACGAGCACCATTCCAATCATCGACACGAGTTCCGACGCCCCGTTGGAGCCGAGCCGCCATTTTGTGCAGCGCGAAGGCGAGCGCAAGAGCAATGCGGCGAAATCCGCATCAATCGGTCATCATCATGACACGGAGGCGGCGCCAATGCCACAACACCGTTTCGGCGCGGCCGGGCCCTCGCGACAGGATCATCCTGGGGAGCCGGACCCCGCGGAGAAGGACCGTCTCCGCGCCCTCCTCGGGCATCCGCGGCGCCTCCTCGGCGAGGTCGACGACGAGGCGCAGGATCGCCGAAGGCGCCGTCGCGTCAACGGCTTGCAGCCCGAGCCCGCGCACCTCGACGAGCCCGGCGAGCGCCGGATGCGGGGCCGCCACCAGCCGCCCGTGACGATGCGTCAGGATCACCCGGTCGTCGCCCACCAGGGCGGCGAACGTCCCGTATCTGGCGCCGAGGTCGAGAAGGTCACGGGCCAGGGTCGATTTGCCGCTCCCCGCCTCGCCCCGCACCAGGATCCCGCCCTCGCCGACGACGACGCAGCTCGCATGCACGGTCCCGGAGGACGGCGCCCGCGCCGTCACCGGCTCTGGGCCGGGACGCGGACGATGAAGCGGGCGCCGAGCACGGTCGGCTCGCCGTCCTCCCCGGCGGGGCCCAGCCGGTTCTCCGCCCGGATCGTGCCCCGGTGGGCCTGGACGATCTGGCGCGAGATCGAGAGGCCCAGCCCCGAATTCTGCCCGAACCCCTGCTCGGGCCGGTCGGTGTAGAAGCGCTCGAAGATCCGCTCCAGGGCGTGGTGCGGGATGCCGGGGCCGTCATCCTCCACGGTCAGCTCGACGGCGTTGCGCCGCCGCCGCAGGGCCACCCGGACGCTGGCGCCCTTGGGCGAGAACGAGCGGGCGTTGTCGAGGAGGTTGTTGACGACCTGGCCGAGACGGCTGTCGTGGCCGAGGATCGCGAAGGCGTCCTCGACGCCGGCGGGCGCCGGCTCGACCGTGAGGTCGATCGCCGCGTCGCCCCGGCGCCGGCGCTCGTTGGCGACCGACACCACCGTGGTGATGAGCTTTCTCAGGTCGACCCGGCCGGCCTCGGCCCGGGCGAGCTCGGCGTCGAGGCGCGAGGCATCGGCGATGTCGCTGATCAGCCGGTCGAGGCGCTTCACGTCGTGCTGGATGACCTGCAGCAGCCGGCCGCGCGATTCGTCGGTCTTGGCGAGCGGCAGGGTCTCGACGGCGCTGCGCAGCGAGGTGAGCGGGTTCTTCAGCTCGTGCGAGACGTCGGCGGCAAAGTTCTCGATCGCGTCGAGGCGGCGGTAGAGCGCCTGCGTCATGTCGCGCAACGCCCCCGAGAGGTGGCCGATCTCGTCGGTGCGCCGGGTGAAGTCGGGGATCTCCTGGCGCGACTTGATGCCGGTGCGCACCCGCTCGGCGGCCTCCGCCAGGCGCCCGACCGGCCCGACGATCTGGCCGGCGACCAGCATCGACAGGACCACCATCACCAACGCCGCGATGATGAAGACCTGCAGCAGCGAGAAGCGCTCGGCGGCGATGATCTTGTCGATGTCGCCTTCCTGGGTCGAGAGCAGCAGGGCACCCCGCACCGTGCGGCCGCGCTGGATCGGCACCGCCACCGACACGATGGTCTCGCCCGGGCCGTTGCGGCGCACCAGCGTGCCGCGGGCTCCCGTCAGCGCCCGCTGCACCTCCGGCAGGGTCCGTCCGTCGGCCGGGCCCGGCTCGTCGGCCGCGCTCGAGCGGCCGAGCCACGGCAGGGCGCTCCGCACGGCGTTCCAGGCCTGCTCGACGAAGCTCGACCGGTCCTTGCGCAGCGGCGGCGGATCGCGGCTGAGGTCGCCGCGGATGTAGAGGCCGCGCGAATCGATCAGCATCGTGCCGTCGCGGTCGTAGACCCGGGCGCGGGTCCCGGTCGGGGTGATCAGGCGGCGCAGGAGCGGCGCCACCCGCTCCGGGTTGAGGGAGAATTCGAGGCCCGAGGGCGCCTCGTCGGCGAAGGACCCGCCCTCGCCGGCCTGGAGCTGGAGCAGGCGGTCGGGGTCGATGGTGATCGCGTCGGTGTCGACGGTGGCCGAGGCCGCGATCGCGCCCGCGATGATGTCGCCCTGGGTCAGCAGGCTCTGGACCCGGGCCTCGATCAGGCCCTGGCGGAACTGGTTGAGGTAGAGGAAGCCGATCAGGAGCGCGATCAGCCCGGCGAGGTTCAGGACCACGATGCGCCGGGTCAGGCTCGAGGCGAAGCGCTGCGCCACCCAGCGGCGGACCGAGCGCCAGCCGAACGGCTCGCGCGCGGACTCGGCGTCCGGATCGATCTCGCCCGGGGGTTTCGGGGCGTGCGCGGTCCGGGCGGAAGGATCCCGGTCCCGGACGCGGCCCGGGCCGCGCAGGCGGCGCCCGGTGCCTTCGAGGAGGCGGCCGGGGCCGCCCAACAGGCGGCGCACGGCGCCGGGGGGCGAGCCTTCGCTCACGCGGTCGTCACTCCGGCGGTCAAGTCGCTCACATTTCCTTGAAGCGGTAGCCGACGCCGTACAGCGTCTCGATCATGTCGAAGCTGTTGTCGGTGACCTTGAACTTCTTGCGCAGCCGCTTGATGTGGCTGTCGATGGTGCGGTCGTCGACGTAGACCTGGTCGTCGTAGGCCGCGTCCATGAGCGCGTTGCGGCTCTTCACGACGCCCGGGCGCTGGGCCAGCGCCTGCAGGATCAGGAACTCGGTCACCGTCAGCGTCACCGGCTCGCCCTTCCAGGTGCAGGTGTGGCGCTCCGGGTCCATCATCAGCTGGCCGCGCTCGAGCGAGCGGGCGGCGGCGGCCTCCGCCTCCCGGGCCGAGGCGCCCGGCCCCGCCTCCTTGGCGGCGAAGCGGCGCAGCACCGCCTTCACCCGCTCGACCAGCAGGCGCTGCGAGAACGGCTTCCGGATGAAGTCGTCGGCGCCCATCTTGAGGCCGAACAGCTCGTCGATCTCCTCGTCCTTCGAGGTCAGGAAGATCACCGGCAGGTCGGATTTCTGGCGCAGGCGACGCAGGAGCTCCATCCCGTCCATGCGCGGCATCTTGATGTCGAAGATCGCGAGGTCGGGCGGCGAGTGCTTCAGGCCGTCGAGGGCCGAGGCGCCGTCGGTGTAGGTCTGGATCCGGTAGCCTTCGGTCTCCAGCGCGATCGACACGGAGGTCAGGATGTTGCGGTCGTCATCGACGAGGGCGATGGTCGGCATGGGCATTCCCTGGGGGCAAGCTTCGCTCGCCAGGACACAACGGTCCTGCTGAACGTCGCCCGACTGAAAACCGTTTCGGGCGCGGCGTGCCTCGACCCGGTCGATCTCGGGTGTCGCCGCCTCCCGTCCAGCCCGGCTCTCGCCGAAAAGACTGGACAGTGGCTGCGGCGCCACGATTCCGACACCCTTAAGGCCATCCCGCCGAAAAAGCGAGCATCCGCGATACGGGTTCAACCGGTGCGACGGATCCCCGGGGACGGGGCCGGCGCGCCGGGGTGCGGCCTCGGGAACGCCGCGGCGTCGCGCGGCCTGGACGGGCCTTGCGGAGGCCGCCAAGGTGCGGCGCTGCCACCGAGGGGCGAGGGGGGAATAGACCATGGCGGATGCAGACGGGAAGCAGGCCGCGCCGCTGCCGGCCGCCGAGGCGCCCTTCGACGCGATCGGGCTCGCCCACTCGCTCCTGCGCCGGACGCGCTCGGGCGCCCTCGCGACGCTGGAGCGGGACGGGGGGGCGCCCTTCGCCTCCCTCGTCACCGTCGCGACCGACCTCGACGGCACGCCGCTGCTGCTCCTGTCGCGGCTCTCGGCCCACACCCTCAACCTCGAGGCCGACCCGCGCTGCTCGCTGCTCCTCTCCCAGGGCGGCAAGGGCGATCCGCTGGCCCATCCGCGCCTCACCGTGGCCGGCACGGTCGCGCGCAGCGACGAGCCGAGGGTCCGGGCCCGCTTCCTCGCCCGCCACCCGAAGGCGGCGCTCTACGCCGACTTCCCGGACTTCGCCTTCTTCCGCCTCGTCGCCCGGGCCGGTCACCTCAACGGGGGCTTCGCCCGGGCCGCGACGCTGACCGGGCCGGAACTCCTCACCGACCTGTCGGGCCACGACGCCCTCGCCGAGACCGAGCCCGGCGCGGTCGCCCACATGAACGAGGACCACCTGGATGCCGTCGCGCTCTACGCCACGCGGCTCGCCGGCGAGGAGCCGGGGCCTTGGCGCCTGACCGGGTTCGATCCGGACGGGCTCGACCTCGTCGCCGGCGAGCGCACCGCCCGGGTCCTGTTCCCGGAGCGGCTGGCGAGCCCCGCCGCCCTGCGCCCGACCCTGGTGGCGATGGCCGCCCAGGCCCGCGGGCTGCCCGGGGCATGACATAAAGTCGAGCTTGTCACCGTTGGATACCGCGAATTCGATTGAACCGGGAAGTTTCGCCGCCTACTACGGCTGCCCACCGAGGCCGTCGGAGAACGGTCGCGGACCGTCGCGCTTGACCGGCTTGCAAGTCCTTGACCGGCTCGCAAGTCCAAGCAAGGTCTTCGCGCCGGACTTGAGCAGTCATTCGGCCCGATTCGGACCGGCAGCCATCCGGCTTTGCCCGGGTCGGTGCCAGGAGGATCGGGCGTGAACGACATCGGCGTATTCAACGAGGCGTTCGGCGCCGACAAGATCGGCTTCCGCAACCTCAAGCGCGTCAACTGGAACCTCGAGGCCCCGAGCCTCTACGAGCACGCCCTGCAGCGCGGCGAGGCCCAGCTCGCCGCCGGCGGCGCCCTGGTCGCCGAGACCGGCATCCACACCGGCCGCTCGCCCAAGGACAAGTTCGTCGTCCGCGACGCCGACACCGAGAACGAGGTGTGGTGGGAGAACAACGGCGGCATCACCCGCCCGCAGTTCGAGACCCTGCTCGAGGACTTCCTGGCCCATGCCGAGGGCAAGGAGCTCTTCGCCCAGGACCTGTTCGGCGGCGCCGAGGTCGGCCACCGCGTCCGCGCCCGCGTCTTCACCGAGTACGCCTGGCACTCGCTGTTCATCCGCAACCTGCTGATCCGCCCCGAGCGCGAGGCCCTGGCCGGCTTCACGCCCGAGCTGACCATCATCGACCTGCCGAGCTTCCGCGCCGACCCGGCCCGGCACGGCTGCCGCACCGAGACCGTCATCGCGGTCGACTTCTCGCGCAAGATCGTGCTGATCGGCGGCACCTCCTACGCCGGCGAGATGAAGAAGTCGGTCTTCACCTACCTGAACTACGTGCTGCCCAAGGCCAGCGTGATGCCGATGCACTGCTCGGCCAACGTCGGCCACGAGGGTGATTCGGCGCTGTTCTTCGGCCTGTCGGGCACCGGCAAGACCACCCTGTCCTCCGATCCCAACCGCGTGCTGCTCGGCGATGACGAGCACGGCTGGAGCCCGAAGGGCATCTTCAACTTCGAGGGCGGCTGCTACGCCAAGACGATCCGCCTGTCGAAGGAGGCCGAGCCCGAGATCTACTCCACCACCGAGCGCTTCGGCACCGTGATGGAGAACGTCGTCATCGATCCGGTCACCCGCCTGCCGGACTTCGACGACGCCTCGCGCACCGAGAACACCCGCTGCGCCTACCCGCTGCCGTTCATCAGCAACTCCAGCGTCACCGGCCAGGCCGGGCACCCGAAGAACATCGTCATGCTGACCTGCGACGCCTTCGGGGTGCTGCCCCCGATCGCCAAGCTGACCGGCGCCGAGGCGATGTACCACTTCCTCTCGGGCTACACCGCCAAGGTGGCCGGCACCGAGAAGGGCCTGAAGGGCCCGGAGGCGACCTTCTCGACCTGCTTCGGCGCGCCGTTCATGCCGCGTCATCCGTCGGTCTACGGCAACCTGCTGCGCGACCTGATCGCCCGCCACCACGTCGATTGCTGGCTCGTCAACACCGGCTGGACCGGCGGCGGCGTCGGCACCGGCCGCCGCATGCCGATCCGGGTCACCCGCCGCCTGCTGACCGCGGCGCTGGACGGCTCGCTCGCCAAGGCCGATTTCCGCCGCGACCCGTATTTCGGCTTCGCGGTGCCGACCTCGGTGCCGGGCGTCGAGCCGCACATCCTGTACCCGGTCAAGACCTGGCAGGACAAGGCGGCCTTCGCCGAGACCGCCAAGAGCCTGGTCGAGATGTTCCGCAACAACTTCAAGCGCTTCGAGGCCCATGTCGACGCCGACGTGCGCGCCGCCGAGCCGACCATGTCGATCGCCGCCTGAGCCTGACGGCGCGACGGAAAAAGAGGGCCCCTCTCCCCGGAGAGGGGCCCTTTTTCGTTGTACAAGCACCCCCGTGGATACGGAGAGGGAGGAGCGGCCGATGATGGTGCTCGTCGTCGGTGCCGGGGTGGTCGGCCTCGCGATCGGTCGGGAGCTGGCCCTGCGCGGCCACGAGGTGATCGTGGCGGAGGCGGAGGGCGGGATCGGCACCGGCGTGTCCTCGCGCAATTCCGAGGTGATCCATGCCGGGATGTACTACCCGACCGGCTCGTCCCGGGCGCGCCACTGCGTCGAGGGGCGGCGCCGGCTCTATGCCTTCTGCGAGAGCCACGGGGTGCCGCATGCGAAGATCGGCAAGCTGATCGTCGCGGCGACCGAGCTGGAGGGCGGCAAGATCGCGGCGATCCACGCGCAAGGGATCGCGAACGGGGTCGAGGGCCTGTCGCTCCTCGACGGTGCCGAGGCCCGGCGCCTCGAGCCGAACCTGACCTGCCACGCCGCGCTCCTCTCGACCGAGACCGGCATCGTCGACAGCCACGCCCTGATGCTGGCGCTGCAGGGCGACATCGAGGGGGCGGGCGGCGCGCTCGCCTTCAATACCCCGATCTCCCGCCTGACCCGCTCGCCCGAGGGCTGGGTCGCGCGCTTCGGCGATGCCGAGGAGATCACCGTCGATGCCGTGGTCAACGCCGCGAGCTTCGGGGCGCAGAACCTCGCCCGGGCGACCGAGGGTTACCCGGAAGCGCGCGTGCCGCGCCTCGTGCTCGCCAAGGGCAACTATTTCGGCTGCACCGGGCGGCCGGCCTTCTCGCGGCTGATCTACCCGGCCCCGGTCGAGGGGGGATTGGGCATCCACCTCACCCTGGATCTCGCCGGGCGGATGCGCTTCGGCCCCGACGTCGAGTGGATCGACGCGCCCGACTACGAGGTCGATCCCGGCCGCGGCGGCCTGTTCTACGCCGCGATCCGCCGCTACTGGCCCGCGCTCCCCGACGGGGCGCTGGTGCCCGATTACGCCGGCATCCGCCCCAAGCTGTCCGGGCCGGGGGAGGGGGCCGCCGACTTCCTGATCGACGGCCCGGCCGAGCACGGCCTGCCGGGGCTGGTGCACCTGTTCGGCATCGAGAGCCCGGGGCTGACCTCGAGCCTGTCGCTGGCGGAGGACGTGGCGGACCGGTTGGGGGCTTAGACCTTATCCCGCGTTCCCATAGTGGAGCGGAACGGACTCGAACCCTCGATGTCATCCTGGGGCTCGCCGAAGGCGAGAACCCGGGATCCATAACCGCTGACGGTCCAGGATAGGACGGCAGCGTTCCGCTTCATTCTGCATCGTCAGCGGTTATGGATCCCGGGTTCCGCTGCGCGGCCCCGGGATGACGCGGAGGGTGGCACGCCGTCCAGAGCACGTGATTGGCGTATCTCCCCGATCTGACGATCGATCGCCGATCCGACCACCCCCACCAAGAATCGCGTGCGTCCGGCCGCCGTCTTGGCGCGGCGGGGTGCCGCTGCTATCTCCCCTCCACCTCTTCCTTCACCGCCGTGCGCCACGCGCATCGCCGCGCCTGCGCGCCGGAGACAGCCCCACGATGACCGCGTCCCCCATCGACAACATCCGCAACTTCTCGATCGTCGCCCATATCGACCACGGCAAGTCGACCCTCGCCGACCGGCTGATCCAGATCACCGGGGCGGTCGCGGCGCGCGACATGAGCGAGCAGATGCTCGACTCGATGGATATCGAGAAGGAGCGCGGCATCACCATCAAGGCGCAGACCGTGCGCCTGGAATACAAGGCCCAGGACGGGCGCGACTACGTCCTCAACCTGATGGACACGCCCGGCCACGTCGATTTCGCCTACGAGGTCTCGCGCTCGCTCGCCGCCTGCGAGGGCTCGCTCCTCGTCGTCGACGCCTCCCAGGGCGTCGAGGCGCAGACGCTCGCAAACGTCTACCAGGCGCTCGACGCCAACCACGAGATCGTCCCGGTCCTCAACAAGATCGACCTGCCGGCGGCCGAGCCCGACCGGGTCAAGGACCAGATCGAGGAGGTGATCGGCATCGACGCCAAGGACGCGGTGCCGATCTCGGCCAAGACCGGCATCAACATCGAGGCGGTGCTGGAGGCGATCGTCACCCGCCTGCCGCCGCCGAAGGGCGACCGGAGCGCGCCGCTCAAGGCGCTGCTGGTCGATTCCTGGTACGACGTCTATCTCGGCGTCGTGGTGCTGGTGCGCATCGTCGACGGCGTGCTCAAGAAGGGCATGACGATCCGCATGATGGGCGCGGACGCGACCTACGGCGTCGAGCGCCTCGGCGTCTTCCGGCCCAAGATGCAGGACATGGCCGAGCTCGGCCCCGGCGAGGTCGGCTTCTTCACCGGCTCGATCAAGGAGGTGGCGGACACCCGCGTCGGCGACACCATCACCGAGGACAAGCGCCGCACCAAGGAGGCGATGCCGGGCTTCAAGCCGGTGCAGCCGGTGGTGTTCTGCGGCCTGTTCCCGGTCGATGCCGCCGACTTCGAGAACTTGCGCGGCGCGATGGGCAAGCTCCGGCTCAACGACGCCTCGTTCTCCTACGAGATGGAGACGTCCGCCGCGCTCGGCTTCGGCTTCCGCTGCGGCTTCCTCGGTCTCCTCCACCTCGAGATCATCCAGGAACGGCTGGAGCGCGAGTTCAACCTCGACCTGATCTCGACCGCGCCGAGCGTCGTCTACCACCTCAACATGTCCGACGGGGAGAAGAAGGAGCTCCACAACCCGGCCGACATGCCCGACGTGATGAAGATCGAGACGATCGAGGAGCCGTGGATCCGCGCCACGATCCTCACGCCCGACGAGTATCTCGGCGGCGTGCTCAAGCTGTGCCAGGACCGCCGCGGCACCCAGATCGACCTCAACTACGTCGGCAAGCGCGCCATGGTCGTCTACGACCTGCCGCTCAACGAGGTGGTGTTCGATTTCTACGACCGCCTGAAGTCGATCTCGAAGGGCTACGCCTCGTTCGACTACCACATCTCGGATTACCGCGAGGGCGACCTCGTGAAGATGTCGATCCTCGTCAACGCCGAGCCGGTCGACGCGCTCTCGATGCTCGTGCACCGCACCCGCGCCGAGCATCGCGGCCGCGCGATGTGCGAGAAGCTGAAGGACCTGATCCCCCGCCACCTGTTCCAGATCCCGGTCCAGGCGGCGATCGGCGGCAAGATCATCGCCCGCGAGACCATCCGGGCCCTGTCGAAGGACGTCACCGCCAAGTGCTACGGCGGCGACATCTCCCGCAAGCGCAAGCTCCTCGACAAGCAGAAGGAGGGCAAGAAGCGCATGCGCCAGTTCGGCAAGGTCGAGATCCCCCAGGAGGCGTTCATCGCCGCCCTGAAGATGGACAGCTGAAGGCCGGCCCCCGGTCCTCCCGCCAAAGCGAGAAGGCGCGCCGCCCGGCCCGGGCGGCGCGCCTTCTTCGTTCGGGGACGGCCGACGCCGTTCCCTCCCGCGCCGCTCTACATGCCCGCCTCGTCCGGGCCCGGACCGCGGCGGCGGCGGGATTGCGGGGCGGCAGCGCCCGCGGGCCGCATCGTGGCGATCACCGGGTTGGGCTCGTGATCCATGGCGGCGCCCGTATAGGCGTCGACGCCCATGCCGATCAGGCCGCCGGCCAGCACGTTGCCGGCGAAGCCCGCCGCGCCCTTGCCGACCACCTTGGTGCGCACCGGGATCGACTGCGGGTGGAAGCCGGGCTTGGTGAAGGTCGCCACGAACTCGTCCGAGCGGTCGACCTCGAGGGTGCACGGCGTCGTCGGGCAGGCGTACTTCTTGTCGGTGGTCATCGCGGCGCCCGACGGGACCGAGACGAACGAGACCGGCTCGGTCGTGCCGCGCACGATGCTGCCGCACGCGCCGACACTGGCCGCGACGACGATCGCGGCCGAGATAGACTTGAATGACATTGCGTCCCCCACATCGCCACGTTGGACGATGGCGTTTTTTAGGCACGAACCGCGACGCATGGGCAAGCGATGATGAAATGTTTCCGTGAGTGTCTTATAAAAGTTGCATTTATAGCACGGTCATGACGGGTTAAGATCTAACAAACTCGATTTCAGATCTATGATCGACGATCGGGGCGGGCCGGCGGCTGGGGCGCTTGCCCGAATTCTCGTTCGTGCCGGGCCGGCACGCGCGACGTACCGTACCGAGGTTGATCATCGTAAAAATAGATGTTCGCTCCGTCCTGTCGCAGCGAAAGAAGGGGTGATTGCCGCGAAATCGAACGGCTGACGCAAGGGTGATCTTAACAATTCGCGGCGACTGGTCTGACCGATGATGTGGGGCGGGCCGGGGACGATGATCGGACGTGGGTGGTGCCGGCGGTCCGCGTGCCGGGTCGACGAGTCGGGAAACGTCGCGCTCCTCGTCGCGCTCCTCGCGCCCGTGCTGTTCGCCCTGGTCGGGGTCGCGGTCGATTACGGCACCTGGACCCTTCAGCTCGCCACGCTGCAGCGGGCGGCGGACGCCGCCGCCCTCGCGGTCGTCTCCGACATGCAGGTCTCCGGCGCCGATGCCCGCCGCATGCAATCGCTGGCCGAGGCCTACATGCAGGGCGGCGTGAAGCTGCGCTTCGGCGACGGCCCGGTCGCCGTCGCGACCAAGCCCGTGACCCGCGAGCGTCCGGGCGGCCCCTTCGTCGATGCCGGCGGCCGGACCGGGCGAACGCCGACCGGCGTCACCGTGACCCTGACGCAGCGCAAGTCGGCGATCATGAGCCGGCTGGTGACGCCGCAGCTCACCGACATGACCGTGACGGCGACCGCGGAGGCGGTCGGCGGCGCGAGGCTCTGCGTCGTCGGTCTCGCCCCGTCCGGCCGGCACGGGATCCATCTCGAGGACCAGGCGCGCATCGAGGCCGGGGATTGCGCGGTCTATGCGATGTCGTCGAGCCCCAGCGGCCTCGAAGGTGGCGACCAGAGCGTGGTGTCGGCGGCGACGACCTGCACCGTCGGCGGCTATGCCGGGCGCCCCTTCAACTTCCGGCCCCAGCCGATCACCGGCTGCCCGACGCTGAAGGACCCGCTGGCCGCCCGGCCGGCCCCGCCGGTCGGTCCCTGCCTCAAGCAGGACCTCGTCCTGCGCGACGGGTCGTTCACGCTCTCGCCGGGAACCTATTGCGGCGGGATCAGGATCGAGGAAACGGCGGACGTCAAGATGCTGCCCGGCATCTACGTGATCAAGGACGGCGCCCTCGTCGTCGGTCCCGACACCGACATGATCTTCCTCAAGACGGACTGCCTGAACCCGGTCGACCATGTCATGAAGGACGCGTGCCACCACGCGAAGTCGATTCACCTGATCGGCACGCTGAAGGGAGACGGCGTCGGGTTCTACTTCACCGGCGAGGTCCCGCGGAACAAGGCCGGCGGCACCCAGCCGATGGTCTTCCTGCCGCGCTCGCTCGTCGAGCTGACGGCGCCGCGGACCGGCGACATGGCCGGGCTGCTCTTCTTCGAGGACCGCCGGTCGCCGGACGGGCGCAACTTCGACATCCTGAGCGACGGCGCCCGGCGCCTGGTCGGGACGGTCTACCTGCCGCGCGGGACCTTCTCGGTCCGGGCGATGCAGGTCGTCGCCGACCAGTCCGAATACACCGCCGTCATCGCCCACCGCATCGCGCTGAGCCGCCAGCCCCGCCTCGTCATCAATGCCCGCTACGGCGACACCGACGTGCCGGTGCCGCCGGGAATCGGCCCGAAGAGCGGCCAAGTCGGGCTCGCACGGTAGATCCCGGGCTCGCACGGTAGATCCCGGGCTCGCGCGGGAAGAACGGGAGAACCGGGGTCGCGCGCCGGGTCGTCGTTCGGCGGCTTGTCGCGGCTCGCCGGGCCGTGGCATGACGGGGATCCGCCCATACGCCGCCCGGATCGCCCATGGCGACGGCGGCCGGATCGCCGCCCGGAGAGGGCGGCCAGGATGACGACCGTGTCCGTGACCAGCCTGAAGCCCCGCCCCGAGGACGTCGACGCGCTGATGCGCGAGATCGGCCGGCGCGCCCGCGCCGCCGCCCGTCGGATGGCGCTGGTCCCGGGCCCGGTGAAGGACGCGGCCCTGCGGGAGGCGGCGGCCGCCCTGCGCCAGGCCGCCCCGGCCATCCTGGCGGCCAACGCCGCCGACCTCGACGAGGGCCGGGCCAAGGGCCTGACGGCGGCCTCCCTCGACCGCCTGGCGCTGAACCCCGCCCGGGTCGAGGCGATCGCGGAGGCGCTCGAGAGCATCGCCGGCCTGCCCGATCCGGTCGGGCGCGCGATGGAGTCCTACGCGCGGCCGAACGGCCTCCGGATCGACCGGGTGGCGACGCCGCTCGGCGTCGTCGGGGTGATCTTCGAGAGCCGCCCCAACGTCACCGCGGATGCCGGCGCGCTCTGCCTCAAGGCCGGCAACGCCGCCATCCTGCGCGCCGGCTCGGAGAGCCACCGCAGCGCCAGCGCCATCGCGCAGGCGATGAGCGAGGGCCTGTCCCGCCACGGCCTGCCGGCCGACGCGATCCAGCTCGTGCCGACGCGGGACCGCGCGGCGGTCGGCGCCATGCTCACCGGGCTCGACGGCGCCATCGACGTGATCGTGCCCCGCGGCGGCAAGAGCCTGGTGGCCCGGGTCCAGGACGAGGCGCGGGTGCCGGTCTTCGCCCACCTCGAAGGGATCTGCCACGTCTTCGTCCACGCCGCGGCCGAGCTCGGCATGGCCCGCGCGGTGGTACGCAACAGCAAGCTGCGCCGCACCGGCGTCTGCGGCGCCGCCGAGACTCTGCTGGTCGACCGCGCCTGCGCGGCCACCCACCTGGCGCCCCTGGTGACCGACCTCCTCGAGGCCGGCTGCGCCGTGCGGGGCGACGAGGCGGTGCAAGCGGTCGACCCGCGCGTGGCGCCCGCGACCGAGGCCGACTGGCGCACCGAGTACCTCGACGCGATCATTGCCGTGCGGGTGGTGGACGGGCTGGAGGCCGCGATCGACCACATCGAGACCTACGGCTCGCACCATACCGATTCGATCCTGACCGAGGACGGGGCGGCGGCCGAGCGCTTCCTCGCCGAGGTCGACTCGGCGATCGTCGCGCACAACGCCTCGACCCAGTTCGCCGACGGCGGCGAATTCGGCTTCGGCGCCGAGATCGGCATCGCCACCGGGCGGATGCACGCCCGCGGCCCGGTCGGGGTCGAGCAGCTCACCACCTTCAAGTACCGCATCCGCGGCACCGGGCAGATCCGCCCGTGACGGCCCGACGACGGGAGCCCCGGGCCGCGCGGCTCCCGTGATCGTGCGGCTTCCGGCCCTGGCGCCGGGCCTGCGGGTCGGCCTCTATGGCGGCTCGTTCAACCCGGCCCATGCCGGTCACCGGCACGTCAGCCGGCTGGCGCTGCGGCGCCTCGCCCTCGACCGGGTGTGGTGGCTGGTGAGCCCGGGCAACCCCCTGAAGGACCGCCGCCACCTGCCGGACGCCGCCGCCCGCGCCGCCGGCGCCCGGGCGGTGGCGGCCGATCCGCGGATCGCCGTGACCGACTTCGAGGCGGCCCTGGGCGTGCGCTTCACCGTCGAGACCATCGCCTTCCTGACCGACCGGCACCCGCAGGTGCGCTTCGTCTGGATCATGGGGGCCGACAGCCTGGCGAGCTTCCACCGCTGGCGCGGCTGGCGCGAGATCGCCGCCCGGATGCCCTTCGCGGTGATCGACCGGCCGGGCTACACCCTGACGGCGATGGCCTCGCCCGCCGCCCGGGCCCTGGCCTCCTCCCGCCTCGACGAGGCGGCGGCCCCGACCCTGGCCGAGCGGGCGCCGCCGGCCTGGGTCTTCCTGCACGGGCCGCGCAACGGCCTGTCCTCGACGGCGTTGCGGGCCGGCACGATCCCGCCCGCGTCCTGAGCCGGCCTTTGTCCGGGATTCGCCGTCGGCGCGCTTGAAAATCCGCCATCGGTTCGCCACTGTCGGATTCTATTGGCATCGGCACCGCGCATGCCGCGGGCAAGATCGTCTCGTGGCGCCATCGGGTGCCTTCATCGACAGGGGCCGGCACTGAACGACGCAATCTCTCACGAAGCTCAGGCCAACGAGCTTCCCGCTGAGGCCCAGGTGCAGGATTCCGGGCAAGAGTCCCGGGCCGACGCGCCCGAGGCCGCGGACATGAGGTCGGTTGCCCTCGCCTGCCTCGAGGACATGAAGGCCGAGGAGACGGTCGAGATCGACCTTCTCGGCAAGACCTCCATCGCCGACGCCATGATCATCACCTCCGGCCGCTCGCAGCGCCACGTCGGCTCGATCGCCGACAAGGTGATCCAGGAGTTCAAGAGCCGCGGCTTCGGCGCTCCCCGCGTCGAGGGCATGCCGGCCTGCGACTGGGTGCTGATCGACGCCGGCGACATCCTGGTCCACATCTTCCGGCCCGAGGTGCGCCACTTCTACAACCTCGAGAAGATCTGGGGCGCCGACCGTCCCGCCGATCAGACGGCCCACCGCCTCGCAAACTAAGTCCGCAACGCAGGAAACGGACACGCCGCCATGCGGCTCGCCCTCGTCGCGGTGGGCCGCCTCAAGCGCGGTCCCGAGCGCGACCTCGCCGACGAGTATCGCGGCCGCGCCGATGCGCTGGGCCGCGGCCTCGGCTTCTCCGCCGTGCAGATGACCGAGATCCCGGAGAGCCGGGCGCGCCGCGCGCCCGACCGCTGTGCCGAGGAGGCGGTCGCGATCCTGGCGGCGGTCCCGCCGGGCGCCGCCACGCTCGTCCTCGACGAGGGCGGCAAGGCGGTGACGAGCATCGACTTCGCCGCGCAGGTCGGCGCCTGGCGCGACGGCGGCCGGCCCGGTCTCGCGATCGTGATCGGCGGGGCCGACGGTCTCGATCCGAGCGTGCGGGCGCGGGCCGACCTGATCTTCGCCTTCGGCGCCGCCACCCTGCCGCACGGCCTCGTGCGGGTCCTCGCGTTCGAGCAGCTCTACCGCGCGATGACGATCCTCTCCGGTCACCCCTATCACCGCGGCGCCCCGTGATCCGGGCCCGCCTCCCGACCGCCGCCCGGGCGGGCCTGCTGTCGCTCGCCGTGACGCTCGTCCCGTCCCCCGGAGCGACGCCGGTCGTCGCGCAGCCGGCGGCGCCGCAGCCGGCCCAGCAGCCGGCGGCCGAGCCCGATCCGGTGGCGAGGGCCCAGGCCGAGAAGGAGCGCCGGGCCGAGAGCCTGCGGGCGATCGAGACCGCGCTCCAGGCCAGCGCCGAGACCAAGGCCAAGCTCGAGCGCGAGGTGGCCGAGATCAAGGGCGACGGCGCCCGCCTCAACCAGGCGCTGATCGACGCCGCCCGCAAGGCGCAGGAGGCCGAGGGACGCATCTCCGAGCTGGAGGCCCGGCTGCAGACCATGGCGGGCAGCGAGACGGCGCTCCGCCGGTCGCTCCAGGCCCGCCGCGGCGTCATCGCGGAGGTGCTGGCCGCGCTCCAGCGCATGGGCCGGCGCCCGCCCCCGGCGGTGCTGGTGCGGCCCGAGGACGTGCTGGCGGCGATCCGCACCTCGATGCTGCTCGGCGCCGTGGTGCCGGAGCTCCAGGGCGAGGCCGAGACCCTGGCCGGCGACCTCGCCGAGCTGGTGCGCCTGCGCGGCCTGATCGCCACCGACCAGGAGACCCTGCGGGCCGACATCAAGGGCTGGGGCGCCGAGCGCCAGCGCCTGGCCGCGCTCGTCGCGGCCCGCCAGGCCCGGCTCGGCGAGGCCGAGACCGGCATCGCCGCCGAGCGCGAGCGCGCCGCCGGCCTCGCCGGGCAGGCCCGCAATCTCAAGGACCTGGTCGACCGCCTCGACGGCGACCTGGCGAGCGCGCGCCGCGCCGCCGGGGCCGCCCGGGAGGCCGCGGAGGCCGAGACCCGGGAGACCCGCGAGCGCTTCGCGGCGGCCGCGCTGCGCGATCCCGCGCGCCTTGGCCCCAAGGTGCCGTTCCCCCAGGTGCGCGGCCTGGTGCCGCGCCCGGTGAGCGGCGAGGTCGTGCGGACCTTCGGCAGCCCCGACGGGGCGGGGGGCACCAGCCGCGGCATATCGCTCATGACGCGCCCGCGGGGCGTCGTCTCCTCTCCGGCGGACGGGTGGGTGGCCTACGCAGGGGCGTTCCGCTCCTACGGTCGTCTCTTGATCATCAACGCGGGCGACGGCTACTATCTCCTCCTGGCGGGCATGGACCAGATCAACGTCGAGGTTGGTCAGTTCGTGCTCGCGGGGGAGCCGGTCGCCGTGATGGGAGACACGGGCTCCGCACCTTCGGCTGGAGCCGGTGGGCGGAACGATCCCGTCCTGTACGTCGAGTTCAAGAAAGACGGTGGCTCCATCGACCCGGATCCTTGGTGGGCCAAAGGGTCAAGCGAGAAGGTTCGCGGATAATGCGCAAAGTTTCCCTCGTCCTGTTCGGAGCCGTTCTGGGCGCCGGGACGGCCACGGTAGCGACCCAGACCCACCTCCTCTCGAGCACGAGCGCCGTCGCCGCGTCGGCCGAGACGTACCGTCAGCTCAGCCTGTTCGGCGACGTGTTCGAGAAGATCCGCACCGACTACGTCGAGAAGCCCGACGAGGGGAAGCTGATCGAGGCGGCCGTCAACGGCATGCTGACCTCCCTCGACCCGCATTCGAGCTACATGGACGCCAAGAGCTTCCGTGACATGCAGGTGCAGACCAAGGGCGAGTTCGGCGGCCTCGGCATCGAGGTCACGATGGAGGACGGCCTGATCAAGGTCGTGACCCCGATCGACGACACGCCCGCCGCCCGCGCCGGCCTGCTCGCCAACGACGTCATCACCCAGATCGACGGCGACCAGGTGCAGGGCCTGACCCTCAACCAGGCCGTCGACAAGATGCGCGGGCCCGTCAACTCGCCGGTGAAGCTCAAGATCACCCGCAAGGAGGCCAAGGAGCCCCTCGAGGTCACGCTCAACCGCGACCTGATCCGCATCAAGCCGGTCCGCTCGCGCACCGAGGGCGGCGACATCGGCTACATTCGCCTGACCCAGTTCAACGAGCAGACCTACGACGGCCTGAAGGCCGCCGTCGACAAGCTCTCGACCGAGCTGCCGGGCGACAAGCTCAAGGGCTTCGTCATCGACCTGCGCAACAACCCGGGCGGCCTGCTCGACCAGGCGGTGATGGTCTCCGACGCGTTCCTCGACCGCGGCGAGATCGTCTCGACCCGCGGCCGCAACCCGGACGAGACCCAGCGCTTCTCGGCCAAGTCCGGCGACCTGACCAAGGGCAAGCCGATCGTGGTGCTGGTCAACGGCGGCTCGGCCTCGGCCTCCGAGATCGTCGCCGGCGCGCTCCAGGACCACAAGCGCGCGACCGTGCTCGGCACCCGCTCGTTCGGCAAGGGCTCGGTGCAGTCGATCATCCCGCTCGGCGGCAACGGCGCCCTGCGGCTGACCACCGCACGCTACTACACCCCGTCGGGCCGCTCGATCCAGGCCAAGGGCATCGAGCCCGACCAGGAGGTGCTGCAGGACGTGCCCGACGACCTGAAGGGCAAGGACGAGACCAAGGGCGAGGCCGGCCTGAAGGGCCACCTCAAGCAGAAGGACACCGAGGAGCGCGGCGGTTCCTCGGCCTACGTCCCGCCGGACCCGGCCAAGGACAAGCAGCTGATCGCGGCGGTCGACTTCCTGCACGGCGTGCAGAAGGGCGCGGCCAACACGGTCAAGTCCACGACGCCGGCCCCGGCCGCCCCGACCCAGAACTGATCGAAGCGATCGGGCGCGGGTTCGCCGCTCCGCCGCGCCCGTCTTAACGTCGCGTTTACCACGAAGGCCCGCAATACCGGTCGTAACGACCGGTGCTGCGGGCCTTCCGCTTCTCACGCAGCCGCCCGGTCGCGGGACTGTAACGCCTGTGCCGCTCGCGTCCGACACCATCCTGACCCGTCCCCTCGGGCTGCGGGACGAGGCGACCGCCCGCGCCGCGCGCTGGCGCGCCGCCCTCACGCCCCGCACGATCGCCGCCGCGCTCCTCGGTCTCGGCGGACTCGGCCTCGCCGCCTATCTCGTCCTCGGCGACGACCCTCTCGCCGGCGAGCCCTACGCGGTCGCGACGATCGAGGTCCGCGCCCCGGTCGCGCCCCCGCCCGAGCCCGTCGTCCCGGCCCGCCCCGACTCTTCTCGCCCCGATTCGGCGAGCCGCGGCGCCGACGAGGTCGAGCGTGCCTCCGGCGTCGTGGTGAGCCGGCCCGACGGCACGTCCGCGCCCGATTCGGTGGTGATCCGGGTGCCGGGCACCGGCCCGATCCAGCTCAAGCCCGCCCCCGACCCGCGCCTGAGCGAGCGCGGCCGCTACGGCGGCGTGCTGCCGAAGATCGGGCCCGACGGCGCCCGTGCCCTCGACGTCTATGCCCGCCCGGAGGCTGCCGGCCTGGAGCGGGGCGGGGCGGTGGCGGGCCGCATCGCGCTCGTGGTCTCGGGCCTCGGCATCGGCCAGGCGGCGACCCAGGACGCGGTGCAGCGGCTGCCGCCGGCGATCACGCTCGCCTTCGCGCCCTATGGCGCCGACGTCACGCGCCTGGCCGCCCGCGCCCGCGAGGCCGGCCACGAGGTGATGGTGCAGGCGCCGATGGAGCCCTTCGACTATCCCGACAACGATCCGGGTCCCCAGACCCTGCTGGCGGGGGCGAAACCCGCCGAGAACGTCGACCGCCTCGCCTTCGTGCTCGCCCGGGTGCCGGGCGCGATCGGGGTTATGAACTTCATGGGCGCGCGCCTCACCGGCGAGGCCGCCGCCCTCGATCCGGTGCTGCGCGAGATCGGTGGGCGCGGCCTCGGCTTCGTCGACGACGGCACCTCGCCCCGCTCCCTCGCCCGCGAGGTCGGCCGCAAGGCCAAGGTGCCGGTGGCCCGGGCCGAGATCGTCGTCGATTCCGTGCCGCGGCCCGACGCGATCGACCGCGAGCTCGCCCGCCTGGAGGAGGCCGCCCGCAAGTCCGGCTTCGTGCTCGGCTCCGCCACCGCCCTGCCGCTCTCGATCGACCGCATCGCCCGCTGGGCGCGGGACCTCGAATCCCGCGGCATCCTCCTCGTGCCGGCCAGCCGGGCCCTGCGCCAGCCGTCGTGACCGGCGGGCGGCCCCGGGGCCCGGCCCCGCGCATGCCTGCCCCGCCCGGGCAAACCTCGTAATTTCCGCGGGGGCACGGTCCACAGGGCGGCAAATTGCTCTAAGGTCGCTCCCATGGCACCGCTCCACCGCCCCGAGACCGCCCTCGCCGGGCTTCCCTACCGCCCGTGCGTCGGCATCGCCCTGTTCAACCGCGAGGGCCTGGTCTTCGCCGGGCACCGGCGGCACGACTCGGCCGATCTCGGCGCCCATGCCTGGCAGATGCCGCAGGGCGGCATCGACGAGGGCGAGGCCCCCCGGGAGGCCGCCCTGCGCGAGCTCTACGAGGAGACCAACGTCGCCGCCGGCTCGGTCCGCCTGCTGGCCGAGGCGCCGGGCTGGTACTCCTACGACCTGCCCACCTTCTCCTCCGGCAAGCCCTGGAAGGGGCGCTATCGCGGCCAGACCCAGAAGTGGTTCGCCTTCGCGTTCGAGGGCGACGAGCGCGAGATCGACATCCTGCGGCCCGGTGGCGGCGCCCACAAGGCGGAGTTCGACGGCTGGCGCTGGGAGCCGCTGGCGAACCTCGCCGAGCTGGTGATCCCGTTCAAGCGTCCGGTCTACGATCAGGTGATCGCCGCCTTCGCCCACCTCGCGCGTCCGGCGTGACGGGTCGCGTGCGCCCGACCGGCCGGTTTCCCCACCCCTCGGGCGGGCCGGCATGACGCGCTGGTGGCTCGCGGGCCTGGCGGCCCTGGTCCTGTGGATCGCCTACGGCATCTCGCCCTACGTCGCGCTCTACCGCCTGTCGCAGGCAGTGCAGGCGCACGACGCCCAGGCCGTGGCCCAGCGGGTGAACTTCCGCACCCTGCGGCTCTCCCTGACCCGGCAGGCGTCCGCGGCGGCCCTCGACGCCATCACGGCGCGGCGCGACCTCTCGGCCCGGGACCGCGCCATCCTGACCGAGGCAAGCGGGGCCCTGGCCGAGCCGCTGGTCGAATCCCTCGTCACGCCCGAGACCCTGATCGACCTCCTCGACGACGGCTGGCCGGTGCGCGCCGGCCTCGCGCGCCAGCCGGGCCCCGGCAAGCCCGCGCCCGACGCGCCGCCCGCCGGCGAGGCCGCGCCCGACCAGGCCGCCCACGACCCGGACGTGCCGGCGACGACCGGGGAGGCGGGGCGGCGCGGCGCGGGCCTCGGCCTGCACGCCTCGACCCTGTCGCAACTCTTCTCGCTCTTCCGCTCGTCCGAGCCGCGGGGATTTCGCGGGATGGTGGTGAGCTACCCGCCCGACCGGCCGCTCGAGAACCGCTTCCGCCTGCGGCTGCGCCTGCGCGGCTGGACCTGGCGCCTCGTCGACCTCGAGCTGCCTTCGGCCCTGCGCGAGCGCATCAGCCAGCGGCTCACCGGCGCGATGCAGCGCTGAGGCTCACGGCCGGCGCATGCCCTTGATGCGCCCCCCGCCCCTCCTCATATCTGATCCCGGGCCGGCGGAGTTGCGGTCGGCCTCGACGGGTGCTGCGCTGGCGGGCCCGGATTGACCGAAGTGCCTCTCGCAACAGGGCTTCGCCGAGACCATGACGCGTCCTTCGCCGTTCGGGCATCCGTTCCTCCTGGGCTTCGACGAGATCGAGCAGGCGCTCGACCGCGTCGCCAAGGCGGCCAACGACGGATACCCGCCCTACAACATCGAGCGCCTGCCCCGCACCGAGCGCGAGCCGGAGCGGCTCAGGATCACGCTCGCGGTGGCGGGCTTCACCCGCGACCAGCTCGACGTGACCCTTGAGGAGAGCCAGCTCATCGTCCGCGGCCGCCAGGCCGACGACAAGAGCCGCACCTTCCTGCACCGGGGCATCGCCGCCCGGCAGTTCCAGCGCGCCTTCCTGCTCGCCGACGGCATGGAGGTGCTGGGGGCCGACCTGTCGAACGGCCTCCTGTCGATCGACCTCGCCCGGCCCGAGCCCGAGCGCATCGTGCGACGGATCGACATCGGCGCGCGCGACGGCGACTAACCGTCCCCATATCGTCTTCATCGTACCGGCCAGCCGCTTCGGGGCTCTCTCGGCCGGTACCGTCCTGCTGCCTTTGAGAGGAGGGCGCATCATGTCCGACACCACCCTGAATCCCGACCTCGACCCGTCGGCCCTCGCGGCGCTCGGCGAGGGCCATGTCGCCTATGTCCGCGCCATGCGCTCGGAAGAGGTCAAGCGCCTCTTCCCCGAGGCGCCGGACCTCACCCCCGGCCTCGACCTGTTCGCCCTCCTCTCCGCGAGCGGCGCGCCGATCCTGCTCACCGACAGCCGCGACGCGGCCTTCGCCAATGCCTGGGCGCACGACCTCCAGGCGATGAGCGTCCATTAGCGAAGTCCGGGAGGCCGTCGCGGGCGCGACGGCCTCCCGCGCGGGCTGGAGAGCTTCACGATCGCGTTGCAGTCGCGAAGCTCTCTAGGTTTCGATTTTGCCGCATTTTCTTCGACGAACCGGAATCCACCTCGTCGGACAAGGCTCTAAGCGGTCCGCGGCGCGATCCCCTCGACCGCCGCGACCAGGCGGTCGAGGTCGGCCGGGCCGGAGAGGCGGTGGTCGCCCTCCTTGATCAGGGTCACCACCACGCCCGTCTCGGGCAGCCGCTCGACGAGGCGCATCGCGTGGGTCCAGGGCACGTCCGGGTCGGCCATGCCCTGCAGGATGTGGACCGGGCAGCCCGGGTCGATCGGCCGGTCCAGCATCAGGTGGCGCCGCCCGTCCTCGATCAGGGCGCGGGTCACCGGCGTCGGCTCGGGCGAGTATTGCGACTCGCGCTGCCACACCCCGTCCTCCATCACCTGCCGGCGGATCGCCTCGGGGAACTGCGCCCACATCAGCGCCTCGGTGAAGTCGGTGGCCGGCGCGATCAGCACCAGCCCGGACGGCTTCACCCGGGCGGCGGCGAGCAGCGCGATCCAGCCGCCCATCGAGGAGCCGACCAGGATCGGGCGCTCGGGCGCCAGGGCGGCGACGACGCCCTCGGCGTCGGCGAGCCAGTCCGAGATCGTGCAATCGGCGAAGGCGCCGTCCGACTCGCCGTGGCCGGTATAGTCGAAGCGCACGAGGGCCCGGCCCCGCGCCGCCGCCCAGGCGTCGAGCGCCTCGGCCTTGCTGGCGCGCATGTCCGAGCGGAACCCGCCGAGCCACACCACCGGCGGCCCGGCGCCGGGGCGCGCCAGGGTGGCGAGGCGGCGCCCCCGCACGCTCAGCATCGTGGCGGGGACGCGCGCCGGCATCCCGGGGGGCGCCTCCGACGTCGATCCCGGAATGGTTCCCGGCGCGGTTCCCGATTTGGCGTCCTGCATCGGCGTTATCCCCGTTATTCCGGCCGCCGCCCTGGTCACGGACGGGCGGCGCCCAAGGTTTACCGATCCGCAACGGGGTCGGGCGACTTTGACCCATCGTCCCGGTGCGGATCGTGTCCGGCGGCTTCTACACCGGCGGCCGTCGGCGCACCCTCACTTCCTGCGTGGAGCAGGCACCGTCATGCCGCGAGCGCTGCGATCAGAACCCTGACCCGGAGTCCCATGCCGTCGAGCCAGGCCACGCCGTTCCCGGCCGCGAGCCATCCGTTGGCCGGCCGCACCGTGCTGCAGATCATCCCGGAGCTCGACGCCGGCGGCGCCGAGCGCACCGCCGTCGACGTGGCGGCGGCCCTCGCCGCGGCGGGCGCCCGGGCGCTGGTCGCCACCGAGGGCGGCCGCCTCGTCGGCGAGCTGCAGGCCAAGGGCGGCGCCTGGGTGCCGTTCCCGGCCCGCAGCAAGAACCCGTTCGCGATGGCGCTCAATGTCGGACGGCTCGCCCGCATCTGCCGGGCGGAGGGGGTCGAGCTGATCCACGCCCGCTCCCGCGCCCCGGCCTGGGTCGCGCTCGGGGCGGCCCGGCGCCTCGGCCTGCCCTTCGTCACCACCTATCACGGCAGCTATGCCGGCCGCTCGCCGGCCAAGCTCCTCTACAACTCGGTGATGGCGCGGGGCGACGTGGTGATCGCCAACTCGCACTTCACCGCCGACGCGATCCGCCGGCTCTTCCCGCAGGTCGCCGGCGACCGGGTGCGGGTGATCCATCGCGGCACCGACCTGTCCGCCTTCACGCCCGGCCAGGTCGCGCCGCAGCGGGTCGAGGCCCTGCGCCGGGCCTGGGGCGTCGCCCCGCACGAGCGGGTGGTGCTGCTCGCCGCCCGGCTCACCGCCTGGAAGGGCCACCGCGTGCTGATCGAGGCCGCGGCGGCGCTCCGGGCCCAGGGCCTCGGCGACTTCACGGTGGTGCTCGCCGGCGATCCCCAGGGGCGCACCGGCTACCTGCGCGAGCTCGACGCGATGATCGCCGCCCACGGCCTCTCGGGCCAGGTCAGGCGCGTCGGCCATTGCAGCGACATGCCGGCGGCCTACCGGGCCGCCTCGGTGGTGGCGGTGCCCTCGACCGAGCCGGAGGCCTTCGGCCGTGCGGCGGTCGAGGCCCAGGCGCTCGGCACGCCGGTCGTGGTCTCGGATCTCGGCGCCGTGCCCGAGACCGTGCTCGCGCCCCCGGAGGTGCAGGCCTCCGAGCGCACCGGCTGGCGCGTGCCGGCCGGCGATGCCCAGGCGCTCGCCGGCGCCCTCGCGGATGCCCTGCGCCTCGGCGCCAGCGCCCGCGACGCCCTGGTGCGCCGCGCCCGCCGCCACGTCGAGGCGCATTTCTCGCTGGAAATGATGCTCGCCGACACCCTGGCGATCTACGCCGACCTCCTCGGCGCGACGCCGGCAGGGGAGGGGAGGTAACCGCGGTCGGCGGGGTACCGGGCCGCAACCAAGTCCGCCTGCCGCGAGTTGACAAACCGGGCGATCTCGCCAAGGTGGTAGTGTACACCCGAGTATGCCCGCGCGGTGGTTCGGGGCCGGCCCTCAAGGGTAAGCGGCCCGCGGGCCGCCGCCGGACGACGTGATTGAGGAGATTGAAGCCATTCGCAGACCTATGAGAGCCATGCCGGCCCCGCAGAAGGACGGGCCGCGCGCGAACCGGGACATCCGCGGCGTCCGCGAGGTGCAGCTCATCGACGACACCGGGCAGAACCGTGGCGTCATGGGCTTCTTCGAAGCGCTGCAGGTCGCCGAGGAAGCAGGCCTCGACCTCGTCGAGATCGCGCCGAACTCCGTGCCTCCGGTCTGCAAGCTTCTCGACTACGGCCGCTTCCGCTTCAACGAGCAGAAGAAGCAGGCCGAGGCGCGCAAGCGGCAGAAGACCGTCGAGGTCAAGGAGATCAAGCTCCGGCCCGGCATCGACAAGCACGACTACGAAGTCAAGATGAAGGCCGTGCAGCGGTTCTTCGAGGAAGGCGACAAGGTCAAGGTGACGCTCCGCTTCCGCGGTCGCGAGATGGCGCACCAGGACCTGGGTCTGCGCCTGCTCGAGCGCGTGAAGTCCGAGACGCAGGAGATCGCCAAGGTGGAGAGCGAGCCGCAGCTCGAAGGCCGCCAGATGATCATGATCCTGGCGCCGCGCTAGCCAGCGCACGGCGCCTCGCCGCGCGTCTCGCGCGGACGGGGTCGATTGACCGCTCCGGGCGCGGGCGTCTCCTCCGGAGAACCCGCGCGGGGAGCATCGAAGGGCCGGGCATGTCCCGGCCCATCGCTTTTTTGCGGGCTACTTCAGCAGGATCACCTGCGCGTCGCCGGTCCGGCGCACCACGTTGACGGTCACGTCCTGGCCGTGGCGGTGGATCAGCAGGTCGACGTGGCTGTCGCCGAGCTTCAGGTTGCGGATCAGCACGTCGTCGAGGAAGGCCGGCAGGATCGGGTCGCGGAAGCGGATCCGGTTGCGGTCGTGGCGCAGCTCCAGCCCGAGGCAGGCCGCCAGGAACGCGAAGGGTGCGGCCGCCGCCCAGGCCTGCGGGCTGCAGGCGACGGGATAGTTCGTCGGCCCGCGCTGCTTGCGCTGGATGAAGCCGCAGAACAGCTCCGGCAGGCGCCGTCCCTCCTGGTAGAGCGAGGCGCCGTGCTGGCCCTCGAACACCCGCGCGGCTTCCGCCTTCAGGCCGTAGCGGGCAAGGCCCAGCGCGACGAGCGCGTTGTCGTGCGGCCAGATCGAGCCGTTGTGGTACGACATCGGGTTGTAGCGCGCCTCGCCGACCGCGATGGTGCGCACGCCCCAGCCGTTGAACCCGTCCTTCGACATCAGCACCGCGGCGACGCTCTCGGCCCGCTCCGGGTAGGCGATGCCGGTGAACAGCGCGTGGCCGGCATTCGAGGAGCGCACCGCGCAGGGACGCTTCTCGCCGTCGAGCGCGATGGCGTAGGTGCCGATCTCCGGCAGCCAGAACTTCTCGTCGAAGGCCTTGCGCAGCCGCTCCGCCTCGCCCTTCAGCCGCTCGGAGAGCGCCTGGTCGCCCATCAGCGCCGCGAGCTTGGCCGCACCCTTCTTGGCGGCGTAGACGTAGCCCTGGACCTCGCACAGCGCGATCGGGCCCTGCGCCATCCGGCCGTCGGCGTGGAAGATCGAATCGTGGCTGTCCTTCCAGCCCTGGTTGGCCAGGCCCTTCTCGGTCTCGCGGGCGTATTCGACGAAGCCGTCCTTGTCCCGGTCGCCGTACTCGTCGATCCAGTTGAGCGCCGCCAGAAGGTTCGGCCAGATCGTCCGGATCGTCGCCTCGTCGCCGGTCTGCTCGTAGTACTGGCCGGCCAGCATCACGAAGAGCGGCGTCGCGTCGATGGTGCCGTAATAGAGCTTGAACGGCACCTCGCCGAGGATCGCCATCTCGCCGTTGCGGGTCTCGTGCAGGACCTTGCCGGGCTGGGCGTCGGCGGCCGGATCGATCGTGGTCGCCTGCGTCGCCGCGAGGTGGCGCAGCACGCCCTTGGCGATCTCGGGGTCGATCCACAGCGTCATCATGGCGGTGATGATGCCGTCGCGCCCGAAGACCGTGCTGTACCAGGGGATGCCCGCATAGGGGTAGACGCCGTTCGGCGTGCGGCTCAACAGCATGTAGAGGTCGGCCGTCGCCCGGCAGGCGGCCTCGTTGAACTGGTCGTTCGAGCTCTCGATCGTGGTGATGTTGGCGGTGGCCTTACGCAGGTCGCGCCGCGCGTCGCGGTAGGCGAGCGCGAAGGTCATGCCCTCGCCCTTCGGGTGGCCCTCCTCGCGGCGCGGGTTGGGGTAGGCCGCGTGGGTGAACGGCAGCGCGCTGCCGATCACCGCCTCGCCCTCGCGGCCGAGATCGACCGTGTCGCAGATCGCCCGCACGAAGATCGAGGCGCGCCCGCCCGGGGCGAGCCTGACCTCGAACTCGGCCTTGTTCGCCTCGAGCCGCGCGGGCTTGGGGCCGAATCTCAGGCGGGTGGTGCGCCGCCGCGCGTCGAGCCCGTCATAGGTGAACGTCACCTCGTTGGCGGCCGTCACCTCGACGCTGCGCTTGCCGCGATGCGCCCGGTCGCTGCCGCGGACCTCGAACAGATCGCGGAAATCGGCGTCGAAGCTCAGGGACACGCGCAGGTGGCGGGGCTTGGTGTCGTAGTTGCGCAGGCCGATGCGGTCGTAGCAGGTGCCGCGGAAGAGAAACTTGGTCCGCTCCAGCGCGATGATCTCGCGCGGGATGCTGGTCTCGTCGTTGGCGTCGAGCCGGATGTCCGGCGTCGTCAGGTCGACCGAGAGGGCGCCGTTGTCGTCCTGCACCACCGAGCCGAGCAGCATCGGCCGCTGGCCCTCGACCGTCAGCTCGAGGCGCGACAGGAAGCGGGTGTCCTGGAAGTACAGCCCCTCGGGGCCCGGGAAGACGCCGATGTCGCCGTAGCTGTCGAGCACCGCGAAGGCGTCGCCGTGCTTGAGCGAACGCAGCTGGCGCTCCACCAGCGAAGTCTGGGCCTCGATGTGGTATTGCGGCAGCGTCTCGTCGTCGGGGGCGGTCGCGACCATCGGCACGGCTTCACTCCTGGGGTCTTCGCTGCGCGACGCGGGGCGGGGCGGGGCGTCGCGGGGATCGGGGCGAGGTCTCGGGGCTCCGGGCGGAGCGCCCGGACGGCAGCGGGAGGCGGGACCCGCGGCGATTCGCGGGTTGGACCCCACGCTAGAGCGAATGTGGGCCATCGTGCGGCGGGCGCCAGGGGGATGCGGCCCGGGTTCGGCACGGATTTCGGGCAGCACGCTCCCGTCCCGGGCAGTCGTGCGGAAAACGCTCCGGCCGCATCGGCCGGCGATGCATCGCGCAAGACAAAGGCCCGGCCCCCTCGCGGGGACCGGGCCTCGTCGTCAGAATGCGGCCGGGCGGATCAGACCGCGCGCAGCACCGGGTGGGAGACGCCGTTGGTCGCCCCGTTGAGGGCCGCCGGCGCACCGATCGCCAGGCCCGGGATCTTGATCGCGTCGAGGTCGCCGGCGAGCAGCGACTCGTAGGCGGCGACGTAGGAGCGGGCCATGACGCTCGCGGTGAAGCGGGTCTCGAAGTAGCGGCGCACGCCCTCGCGGCTCATCGCCTTGCAGGTCTCGACCGCCGCGATGGCCTCGTCCATCGACTCGACCACGACGCCCGACACGCCGTCCTTGATGACCTCCGGCACGGAGCCGTTGCGCCACGCGATCACCGGGGTGCCGGCCGACATCGCCTCGATCATCACCAGGCCGAAGGGCTCCGGCCAGTCGATCGGGAAGGCGAGCGCCAGGGCGTTGCCGAGGAATTCGTGCTTCTGATCCTCGTTGATCTCGCCGATATACTCGATCAGCGGGTGATGGGTCATCGGCTCGATGACCTCATCCCAGTATTCCTGGTCGGCCTTGTCGACCTTGGCGGCGATCTTCAGCTTCACGCCGGAGGCCTTGGCGATCTCGATCGCGCGGTCGGGGCGCTTCTCGGGCGAGATGCGGCCGAGGAAGGCGAGGTAGCCGCCGTCCTTCGGGTTGGGCGAGAAGCGGCAGTTCTCCGCCGGCAGGCCGTGATGGATGGTCTGGAGCCAGTTGGCGTTCCCGGGCATCGGCCCGCGCTGGTGGTCGGAGATCGACACGAGCGGCATGCCCGTGAAGGTGCGGTAGACCGGCATGAAGTCCGGCACGTCGAGCCGCCCGTGCAGGGTGGTGACGCACTTGTGGTTGAACTCCTCGAACAACGGGTACTGCAGGAGGTCGATGTGGAAGTGGATGACGTCGAACTCGTCCGCGCGCCGGCGCAGGTGATAGAGCATGGCGAGGTGGCTGGCGACGTGGTCGCGGATGCCGGCGAGCCGCAGGCCCTCCGGGCAGCAGGCGACCAGCTTGGCGCTCGTCTCCGAGTCGCCGCTCGCGAACAGCGTGACGTCGTGGCCCTGGCGGACCAGCTCCTCGGTGAGCCACGAGACGACACGCTCGGTGCCGCCGTAGAACTTCGGCGGAACGGCCTCCGCGAGGGGGGCTACCTGGGCAATGCGCACGAGGAAATCTCCTGAGACGCCAAACGGGCGGATCAACGTTGGCGGGGACTAAGCAGGATGGGGCCTGAGCGGGACATGAACGAAACCGCGCACCCGAGCTTATTGTTCCGGTGCAGCGCACAACGCCAGGGCGAGCCGGGCTCTGTTCCCGCCACACACAGGAGACGATCGTCGCCGCTGCGACGATTGCGTGACGCCGCCGTCCCTGCTATGGCACGCGCCTCGCTGAACCGCCCGGCCGTGAGGGCTGCCGTGGCGGTTCGTGTCGCTCCACCATCGATCGTGACGATCGTCGGGATCCGCCCCGTGGCGGGACTCGGGAGGTGGAGTTCGCGTCAGGAGAGCAAAATGCCCAAGCTGAAGACCAAGTCGGGCGCCAAGAAGCGCTTCAAGATCACCGGGACCGGCAAGGTCATGTACGCCCAGGCCGGCAAGCGCCACGGCATGATCAAGCGGACCACGAAGCAGATCCGCAACCTGCGCGGCACGACCACCCTGTTCGAGGGCGACGCCGCCAACGTGAAGAAGTACTTCCTGCCGAACGCCCGCTAAGAACCGGCTTCGACCAAGAAGACGCTTCGTCCCGCATCTGTTTCGTAGACATCCCAGGAGATCACCATGGCCCGCGTCAAGCGCGGCGTGACCAGCCACGCCAAGCACAAGAAGGTTTTCAAGGCCGCCAAGGGCTATTACGGCCGGCGCAAGAACACGATCCGGATCGCCAAGCAGGCGGTCGAGAAGGGCATGCAGTATGCCTACCGCGATCGTAAGAACAAGAAGCGCAACTTCCGCGCCCTGTGGATCCAGCGCATCAACGCCGCGGTCCGTCCGCACGGCCTGACCTACTCGCGCTTCATCGACGGCTTGGCCAAGGCCGGTGTGCAGGTCGACCGCAAGGCGCTCTCCGAGCTCGCCATCCACGAGCCGGCGGCCTTCGTCGCCGTGGTCGAGAAGGCCAAGTCGGCCCTGCCGGCCGAGCTCGTCAAGGCGGCCTAACGCGGTCGCGTCCCGGGCCCGCACCCTCGCGCGGGCCCTTCGAAGAGACCACCATCACGGCCCGCCCGCGCGGGCCGTTTTGCGTTGCGCGGGCCGTTTCCGGCGCTCCGGGTTGACGGGGCGGGGCGGCGCGTTGCAGGGCATCCGCGAGCCCGATTGAGCAGACCATGACCGATCTCACCAGCCTCGAAACCGATCTCCTCGCCCAGGTGACTGGCGCCGCCGACGAGGCCGCGCTCGAGGGCGTGCGCGTCGCCGCCCTCGGCAAGAAGGGCGCCGTCTCCGAGCTGCTGAAGACTCTGGGCGCCATGTCGCCCGAGGCCCGCAAGGAGCAGGGCCCGCTGATCAACGGCCTGCGCGACCGGGTCCAGGGCGCGATCCAGTCGCGGCGCGAGACGCTGGCGGAGGCCGCGCTGACGGCACGGCTCTCCGCCGAGCGGATCGACGTGACGCTCCCGGTGCGCGAGGGCCCCGAGACGCGCGGGCGCATCCACCCGATCACCCAGGTGATGGACGAGATCACGGCGATCTTCGGCGACATGGGCTTCTCGATCGCGGAAGGGCCCGACGTCGAGACCGACGACCTCAACTTCACGGCGCTCAACTTCCCCGAGGGCCATCCGGCCCGGGAGATGCACGACACCTTCTTCCTGCGGCCCGACCGGGACGGGAAGCGCAAGCTCCTGCGCACCCACACCTCGCCGGTGCAGGTCCGCACCATGCGCTCCGTGCAGCCGCCGATCCGGGTGATCTGCCCGGGCCGCACCTACCGGCACGATTCCGACCAGACCCACACCCCGATGTTCCACCAGGTCGAGGGCCTGGTGATCGACAAGCAGGCCAACATCGCCCACCTGAAGTGGGTTCTGGAAGAATTCTGCAAGGCGTTCTTCGAGGTCGACAGCGTCAAGATGCGCTTCCGGCCATCCTTCTTCCCCTTCACCGAGCCGTCGGCCGAGGTCGACATCCAGTGCTCGCGAAAAGGCGGCGAGATCCGCTTCGGCGAGGGCGACGACTGGCTCGAGATCCTCGGCTGCGGCATGGTCCACCCGAACGTGCTGCGCAATTGCGGCCTCGACCCGGACTCGGTCCAGGGCTTCGCCTGGGGCATGGGCATCGACCGGATCGCGATGCTCAAATACGGCATGCCGGACCTGCGCCCGTTCTTCGAGGCGGATGTCCGCTGGCTCGATCATTACGGCTTCCGCCCCCTCGACATCCCGAGCCTGGTCGGCGGCCTGACCGGCTGAGAGACTCTCCCCGAGAGACGCTTGCGCGAGGCGCATCATGACCGTGGACGAGATCACGACGATCGCCGACGAGATCCTGACCCGGCATCTCGCAGCCTCCGGCTACGAGCGGGTCGAGGTTCGTCCGGGCTACAACCAGTCCGACGTGCCGTCGCTGTTCGTCCTCGCCCACATGAAGCCGGGCTCGGGCGTGACCGGGGGCAAGGAATCCAACGCTGCGAACGCGGCGCTCTGGCTCGCCCTGCGCGAGAAGGGGGAAGAACGTTTCCCCTATCTCGATTTCGATTACCCGGATGACGAGATCTTCGGCGACGACGAGGATGATCGAGAGTTGGGTGATCGCGACTCGGGATTAAGCGCGTGATGGCGCGTCTCGGCAATCCCCTCGTCTACGATCTTCTCGCCGTCGCCGACCTCGAATCTCTCGACGACGACCAGTGCCGCCGCCTGGCCGTCCTTCTCATCACCAAGTCCCGGCTCGCCTGAGCCGAGAGGTTTAGCCCCATGAAATTCACCCTCTCCTGGCTCAAGGACCACCTCGATACCGATGCCTCCCTCGACGTGATCGTCGAGACGCTGACCCGCATCGGGCTGGAGGTCGAGCGCGTCGAGGACAAGGCGGCGGCGCTCGCCGCCTACCGCATCGCCGCCGTGCTCACCGCCGAGCAGCACCCGAACGCCGACCGCCTGCGGGTCTGCACTGTCGATACCGGCGAGGGCGCGCCCGTGCAGGTGGTCTGCGGCGCTCCGAACGCGCGGGCCGGCATGAAGACCGTGTTCGCTCCTCCCGGCACCTACGTGCCGGGCAAGAACATCACCCTGTCGGTCGGCGTGATCCGCGGCGTCGAGAGCCGGGGCATGCTGTGCTCGGGCTCCGAGCTCGGCCTGTCGGACGACCACGACGGCATCCTCGACCTTCCGGCCGACGCGGCCGTCGGCCAGGCCTACGCGGCCTTCGCCGGGCTCGACGACCCGGTGATCGAGATCAACCTGACGCCGAACCGGCCCGACTGCACCGGCATCCACGGCATCGCCCGCGATCTCGCGGCGGCCGGCATCGGCACGCTCAAGCGCGGGCAGCTGGCGCCGGTCAAGGGGGAGGGGGCCTGCCCGGTCGCCGTCACCCGCGACTTCGCGCCGGAGGACGCGCATCTCTGCCCGCTCTTCGGCCTCCGGCTGGTCCGCGGCGTCAAGAACGGGCCGTCGCCCGAATGGATGCGCCGGCGCCTGACCGCGATCGGCCTGCGGCCGATCAATGCGCTCGTCGACATCACCAACTACGTCACCTTCGACCGCGGCCGGCCGCTCCACGTCTTCGACGCCGCCAAGGTGAAGGGCGCCCTCACCGTGCGGCGCGCCCGCGAGGCTGAAGAGATCGTGGCCCTCGACGGGCGGACCTATCGGCTCGACGACAACGCGATCGTCATCGCCGACGAGGCCGGCGTCGAGTCGATCGCCGGCATCATGGGCGGCGAGCATTCCGGCTGCGACGAGGGCACGACCGACGTGCTGATCGAGTCGGCCCTGTGGGACCCGCTCACCATCGCCCGCACCGGGCGGCGCCTCGGCATCGTGACCGACGCCCGCTACCGGTTCGAGCGCGGGGTCGATCCGGCCTTCGCCCTGCCGGGCCTCGACCTGGCGACCAAGCTCGTGCTCGACCTGTGCGGCGGCACCCCGAGCCAGGCCACCGTCTCGGGCGAGGTGCCCGACACCGACCGCATCATCGACTTCCCGTGGACGGAGGTGCGCCGGCTGTCCGGCCTCGACCTGCCGCGGCCGGAGATGAAGGTGACGCTGGAATCGCTCGGCTTCCACGTCGCCGGCTCGGGCGACCGGGCCAAGGTGCTCTCGCCGTCCTGGCGTCCCGACGTCGAGGGCAAGGCCGACCTCGTCGAGGAGATCGTGCGCATCGCCGGCCTCGACCGGATCGAGCCCAAGCCCCTGCCGCGGATCGAGGCGACGGTGATCCGCCCGGTGCTGACGGTGATGCAGAAGCGCACCCGGCAGGCCAAGCGCGAATTCGCCGCCCGCGGCCTCGTCGAGGCGGTGACCTGGTCGTTCATCGCCCATGACGACGCGACGCTGTTCGGCGGCGGCAAGCCGGAACTGGCGCTGGCCAACCCCATCGCCGCCGACCTCTCGGACATGCGCCCGAGCCTGGTGCCGGGCCTCGCCCGCGCCGCGCAGCGCAACGCCGACCGCGGCACCGGCGACGTCGCGCTGTTCGAGGTTGGGCAGTGCTTTTCCTCCGACCAGCCCGAGAGCCAGACCACCAAGGCGACGGCTCTGCGCCGCGGCTCCGCCCGCCACGGCGGCGCCGGCCGGCACTGGGACGGCGCGGTGAAGCCCGTCGACGCCTTCGAGGCCAAGGCCGACGCGCTGGCGCTGCTGACGAGCCTCGGCGTGCCGACCGGCGGCCTCCAGGTCGTGGCCGGCGGGCCGGACTGGCTGCATCCCGGCCGCTCCGGCACGCTCCAGTTCGGGCCGCGCAACCCCGTCGGGTTCTTCGGTGAGCTGCACCCGCGGGTGCTCAAGGCCCTCAACGTCAAGGGCCCGGTGGTGGTCTGCGAGATCACGCTGGACACCCTGCCGTTGCCCAAGCACCGGCCGACCAAGATGAAGCCGGCCGCCACCCTGCCGGACTTCCAGCCGCTCACCCGCGACTTCGCTTTCGTGGTCTCCCGGAGCGTGGCGGCGGGCGACATCCTCAAGGCGGCGCAAGCCGCCGAGCGCAATCTCGTGACGGGCATCGAGGTGTTCGACGTCTACGAGGGCGCGGGAATCGGCGAGGACCAGAAGTCCGTCGCCGTGGCGGTGCGGCTCCAGCCGACCGACCGCACCCTCACCGATGCCGAGATCGAGGCGGTGAGCCAGAAGATCGTCGCCGAGGTGACGCGCAAGACCGGCGCGACGCTGCGGAGCTGATCGCGATCAGCCCGGCGGCGCGCGCCCCGCGCCGCCGGGCGGCAGGAACGAGGAGACGGGCGTGGTGGACACCGATCTGGTCCGGGAGCTCTCGGCGGCGACCTACCTGCCGGAGAAGGCGATGGAGCGGGCGCTGGCGGCGCCCGGCTCGATCGCCGAGCCGGTCCTGGCGATCCTCGGCCGGGCCGCCGACGGCGAGGGCGAGGGCGAGGCGCTGACCGAGCCCGAGCGCAGCCTGCTGTTCTGGGGCATCCACGTCCTGGCCTCGGCCCGCGACACCCGGATCCATGCGCCGCTGATGCGCCTCCTGCGCCGCGACGACGACGCGATCGCGGCGGCGCTCGGCGGGGATTACCCGAACACCCTCGCGAGCCTCGTCATCGGCTCGTTCGAGGGCGACGCCGAGGGACTGCTGGCGGCGATCGGCGGCGAGGCGCCGGTCGGCATCGCCCGGATGCAGCTCTTCCACGCGCTGGCGCTGCTCACCTCCGACGGGCGCATCGACCGCGAGGCGGCCAAGGCCTTCCTGGTCCGGTTCGATACCGAGCGTCTGGCCCCGCCCGAGGCCGAGGAGGTCTGGCAGGGCTGGGAGGACGCGGTCTCGCTGATCGGCTTCGACGACCTCGTTCCCCGCCTCAAGGCGGCGCGCAAGGACGGCCGCAACACCGGCAACGTCATCGACTGGGAGACGGTGCAGGAGACCCTGAAGGAGGCCCGCCTGCGGCCGAAGAGCCGCGCGCGCTTCGACGACCTGCTGATCGGCCATCTCGACGATCCGATCGGGGCGCTCGCCCACACCCGCGAGGGCGCGCACGACCACCTGCCCGACCTCGACGAGGACGGTTTTCCGATCCCCGAGCGCAATCCCTACCGCGACGTCGGCCGCAACGATCCCTGTCCCTGCGGCAGCGGCAAGAAGTTCAAGAAGTGCTGCCTCGACAAGGTCGAGCAGGGATTCGCGGCCCTGCCGCCGCTGCCGCCGGGGCGCTGACCGCCGCCGGGTCCGAGCTGTCTTTACGCCCCGGCGGAACCCCGCCGGCGCCGCGCGACGCGGGCCGACCGGTCTTGCCATGTGACGACAACCGCTGCGGGAATGACTTGCTCCGGCGGCGGATCATATTTTATGCATTCTGCCCTGATACGAGGCAGGGCCGTGACTGGCGGATATCCGTTCTCATCCCGTAGATGCTCGGTCTCGCGCGCCGTGCCGGTCGCCTCGTCGGGCGAATTGATGTCGCAGCAGTCTTGCGCGATGATTTAGTCACGGGTTGAAACGTCTCTGCTCATTTGTTGCAACTTGCGACACATTTACGAAACGTTCCGGAATGTACCGTAACGTCCGTTCGATTGTAGTGGTCGATGGGACGGACGATCCGATGAGAATTCCCCTGCGTGCGCGACTGTACGGCGGTTTCGCGCTCCTGGCGGTGCTGGTCGCGGTGATGGGCGGCTTCTCGTACCGGCAGACCGACAGCCTCGACGACCTGTTCACGCAGAAGGCGCAGCTCGAGCAGGCGGCGCGCGAACTCTACACGCTGAACGGCCTGACCGACCGCTTCGCGGCCCAGAGCCTGAAGTACCGCACGACCCAGACCGACGAGATGGCGGCCGGGATGCAGGCGAGCCTGTCGGACGTCGTGCAGCTCGCCGAGGGGCTGATGCAGCGGGCGCTCTCGGAGGATCGGCGCGTCCTCTATGCCGGCCTGCGAGAGCAGGCGAGCCGCCTCGTCGCCGAGATGCCGCGGTTCGCCGCCCTCGGCGTGCAGATCCGCGAGAACAAGGCCGGCGTCTACACCTCTGGCGACGACCTGACCAAGGCCTCGGGCGCCCTCGTCGCCCAGCTGCGCGCGGGCGGCGACGATGCGGTCCTCGCCCAGGCGGTGGAGATCGAGCGGACCCTGCTGCTGTTCCGCGTGATGAACTGGCGCTTCCTCGCCACCACCGACCCGAAGACCCGCACGCTCTCGGCCGCGCAGTTCACCAGCGCCGAGGCGACGATCGCGAAGCTGAAGACCCTCGACCTCAGCCCGGCGCAGCGGCGCGACCTCGGCGCGGTGGAGGAGACGCTCCATCGCCTCAACCGCCACATCACCGCGGCGTCCGCGGCGATCCTCGAGAGCGAGGCGCTCTACGAGCGGACCCTGAAGCCCCAGGCCGAGGCGATCGCCGCTGCCGGCGCCGTCGTGCGCGGCAAGCTCGATGCCGCGCTCCAGGAGGTCGCGGCCCGCAGCAGCGAGACGATGGACTCCGCCAAGCGGGTGCAGGCCGGGCTCCTCGCCGTGATCCTGGCGATCAGCCTCGCGCTCGCGATCCTGATCGCCCGCGGCATCACCCGCCCGATCTCCGGCATGACCCGCGCGATGAGCCGCCTGGCCGCCGGCGAGACCGCCGTGGCGATCCCGTCCCGGGACGCGACCGACGAGATGGGCGAGATGGCCCGCGCCGTCGAGGTGTTTCGCCAGAACGCGATCGCGCGGCTCGCGCTCGAGGCCGACCAGGCGGCGCAGGCCTCCGCCCGCCAGCGCCGCGCCGACCGGGTCGACGCCCTCGTCGCCGCGTTCCAGCAGCGGGTCGCCGGCTCGCTCGGGATCGTGACCTCGGCCGCCACCGAGCTCGACGCCACCGCCCGCTCGATGAACCAGGTCGCCGACGGCACCAACGCCCAGGCGGTCGCCTCCAGCGCCGCCGCCGAGGAGACCTCCGCCAACGTCCAGACCGTCGCGGCGGCCGCCGAGGAGATGGTCGCCTCCCTGCGCGAGATCGAGCGCCAGGTGATCCAGTCGCGCGAGGTCGCCGGCCACGCCGCCCACGAGGCCGCGGCCACCAACGGCGCCATGGCGAGCCTCGGCAATGCCGCGACCCAGATCGGGGCCGCCGTCACCACGATCTCGGCCATCGCCTCGCAGACCAACCTCCTGGCGCTCAACGCCACCATCGAGGCGGCCCGCGCCGGTGACGCCGGCCGCGGCTTCGCGGTGGTCGCCGCGGAAGTGAAGGAGCTCGCCGGCCAGACGGCGCGGGCGACCGAGGAGATCGGCGGCCAGATCGCGGCGATCCAGGCCGCCACCGATCAGGCGACCACCGCCATCCGGCAGATCGGCGGCACGATCGCGGCGTTGAACGAGATCGGCGGCGCCATCGCGGCGACGGTGGTGGAGCAGACGGCGGCGACCGCCGAGATCTCCCGCAACGCCTCCGAGGCGGCCCGCGGCACCCAGGACGTCTCGTCGAGCGTCGCCCGCGTGCGGTCGCTCGCCGACCAGACCGGCGGCGCGGCCTCCCAGGTGCTCTCGGCCGCCGCCGAGCTGGCGACCCAGTCGCTGACCGTCAAGCAGGAGGTCGACGGCTTCCTGGGCGAGATCCGGGCGGCGTGAGGACGGCGCGGGGCGGACCTACCGGTCCGTCCCGCTCAGCGGATTGCCCGGGTCCCAGGCGTAGGACAGGGTCTCGAAGCGCAGGGAGCGGGCGTCGACCATCAGCAGGCGCCCGACCAGCGGCTCGCCGAAGCCCGCGACGGCGCGGATCACCTCGAGCGCCATCAGCGATCCCATCAGGCCGGCGAGCGCGCCGAGCACCCCGGCCTCGGCGCAGGTCGGCACCGAGCCGGCGGGCGGCGGGCTCGGGAAGAGGCAGCGATAGGTCGGGTTCGGCCGGCCGTCGGCGCCGGTCTCGTGGGCCCGGATCGTGGTGAGCGAGCCGTCGAACTGGCCGAGCGCCGCGGTCACCAGCGGCCGGCCGGCGCGGTAGCAGGCATCCGAGACGGCGTAGCGGGTGGCGAAGTTGTCCGAGCCGTCGGCGACGAGGTCGTAGGCGGCGATCAGCCCCTCGGCGTTCTCGGGGTTCAGCCGCAGGGCGTGGGTCTCGACCCGGACGTTCGGGTTGAGCCGCGCGATGGCATCTGCCGCGCTCTCGACCTTCGGCCGGCCGAGATCCGGCGTGCCGTGGATCACCTGGCGCTGCAGGTTCGAGAGCGAGACCGTGTCGTCGTCGACGAGCCCGATCGTGCCGATGCCGGCGGCGGCGAGGTACTGGATCAGCGGCGCGCCGAGGCCGCCGGCGCCGATCACCAGCACCCGGGCCGCCTTGAGGCGGACCTGGCCGGGGCCGCCGACCTCCCGCAGCACGATGTGGCGGGCGTAGCGTTCGATCTCGTCGGGGGTGAGCGCGGTCATGGGCCCTGGTTAAGCGAGAGGCGGGGCGCGGGGAAGGCCCCCGGGATGCGCGGTTCTCACGCGCGGCGTTCGGCGCTAGAGCATTTTCCGACGAAGTGGACACCGGTTCGTCGATAGAAAATGCGGCAAAACCAATAACCTAGAGCAGCGCCCGGTTGCAGAGCGATCGGGCGCTGCTCTAGGGCTCGCGGCGACCGACTCCTCGCCTTCCTGCGGATGCGCCCCGTGACCGTGACCGATGCCCATTCTCCCCTCGCCCTGGCCCAGGGGCTGATCCGCTGCCCCTCCGTGACGCCGCAGGAGGGCGGGGCGCTCGCCTACCTGGCGGAGATCCTGGCCGCGGCCGGGTTCACGGTCGAGCGGCCGGTCTTCTCGGAGCCGGGCACGCCCGACATCGAGAACCTCTACGCCCGCCTCGGCGAGGGCCCGTGCCTGCTGTTTGCCGGCCACACCGACGTGGTGCCGCCGGGCGACGCCTCGGCCTGGCGCCACGGCCCGTTCGAGGGCGTCATCGAGGGCGGCGAGCTGTTCGGCCGCGGCGCGGTCGACATGAAGGGCGGCATCGCCTGCATGCTGGCGGCGGTGCTGGCCTTTCTCGGCCGACGCGGGCCGGATTTCGGCGGCGCCATCGCGTTCCTGATCACCGGCGACGAGGAGGGGCCGGCGGTGAACGGCACCGTCAAGCTCCTCGACTGGGCGCGGGCGCGGGGCGAGCTTTTCGCCCACTGTCTGCTGGGCGAGCCGACCAACCCGGACACGCTCGGCGAGATGATCAAGATCGGCCGGCGCGGTTCGCTGACGGCCAACCTCACCGTGCACGGGGTCCAGGGCCACGTCGCCTATCCGCACCGGGCCGAGAACCCGATTCCCGGCCTCCTGCGCCTGGCGCAGGGGCTGCTCGCCGAGCCGCTCGATGCGGGAACGGCGCATTTCGACGCCTCGAACCTCGAATTCACCACGATGGATGTCGGCAATCCGGCGACCAACGTGATTCCGGCCGAGGCGCGGGCGACCTTCAACATCCGCTTCAACGACCTCTGGACGCCCGAGACCCTGGCCGCCGAGCTGGAGCGGCGCCTGGCCGCCGCCGCCGGCAACGCCGTGCGCTACAGCCTCGACGTCCGCCCGACCAACTCCGTCGCCTTCCTCACGCAGCCCGACGCCTTCGTCGAGCAGGTGGCGGATGCGATCGAGGCCGAGACCGGCCGCCGGCCGGCCCTCTCGACCACCGGCGGCACCTCGGACGCGCGCTTCATCAAGGATGCCTGCCCGGTGATCGAGTTCGGCCTCGTCGGACGGACGATGCACCAGGTCGACGAGCGGGTGGCGGTTGCCGATCTCGACCGGCTGGCGGCGATCGTCGGGCGGGTGCTCGACGCCTATTTCCCCGCCGATGGTGCGACGCAGCGACAGGCTTGACCGGTCTTAGACGAAAGTTGAATCTGGCGGCCTCGATCCCGGAGGCCGCCGATGTTCCTGAGTGCTGACGAGGTGGCCCGCTCGCTGCGCGGCACCGCCGGGCTGATCGGCCGCCGGCCCGACGCCCTGCGCCATTTCGACGTGAGCGAGCGCGGCTTCTGGCGCTCCTTCGGGGCGGTCTGGCTCACCGCCCCGGCGGTCACGGTGGCGCTCGCCCTGGAGCGCGGGACCGGCACCGCGCTCTTTCAGCTCGACCACGTCACCCTGGCGGCGGTCGCCGGGATCGCCGCGGGGTTCCTCGCGGTGCCGGTGGCGATGATCGCGGTCCTGCGCCGGCTGGGCCGGACCCGGGCCTACGTGCCCTTCGTGGTCGTCACCAACTGGTGCCTGGCGGCGGGGCTGACGGTGCTGGCCCTGCCGGGCTGCCTGCTGCTCCTCGGCCTCGCCACGCCGGGCCTCGCGGAGCTCTACGCCGCCGCCTTCGGGGTGGTGGTGCTGTGGCTGCACGCCCGCGCCGCCCGGGTGATCCTCGGCCTGCCGGGGCCGGTCGCGGCTCTGGTCACGCTCGCGTGCTTCGGGCTCGTCCTGGGCTTTGCCGGCGGGGCGCACGCGCTGGTGTGATCGCCGCCTGGCCCTGCGGCGGACCGCTCAATGCCCGGCGGGCGGCAGGTATCGGATCGCGGCGATCAGAATACCGACCCCGGCGGCGGCCAGCGTGCCGAGCTTCACGACCATCCGTTGTTCGAGGAGCTTCAAGTCGGCGCGGCCGGCTGCCAGGCCGAGATCCATACGATGGGAGAGGTCCGCGAGCTTGTGGGAAAGGTCCGAGATCTTCGCATCCAGGCGATCTTTGGTCTCCCGAAGATCCGTCTTCAGCCGATTCTCGGTCTCTCGGAGATCCGACCGCAGCGCGACTTCGCTTTCCCGTAGATCGACCTTGGTCGCCAGCGACGCCAGATCCGATTCGCGCCCGTCCCTCAGCACGCCCGTGATGGCTTCGGCCTGATCCTCCGACAGGCCGGAGGCCTTGAGACGGCGGACCAGGGCATAGGTATCGAAGGCAACGGCGGTCATGGTCGGGCGCCCGGCTCTCGTATCGCCGACGATGTCAGAAACGCATGACCCGGACAAGCGGTTCGATGACGTTGGGTCAGGCAAGGTCCGCCGGGTAATCCACCCCGATCAGCGTCAGCCCACCCGAGGGCGCCAGCGGCCCGCAGCGGGTGCGGTCGCGGGAATCGAGCACGTCGCGCACGCCCTGCGGGGTGAGCCGGCCGCCGCCGGCGAGCATCAGGGTGCCGACCATGCCGCGGACCTGATGGTGCAGGAACGAGCGCGCCGCCGTGACGACGACGATCTCCTCGCCCTCCCGCGCCACGTCGAACCGGTCGAGGGTGCGCACCGGGCTGTTGGCCTGGCACTCCGCCGCCCGGAAGGCGGAGAAATCGTGCCGGCCGAGCATCAGCTGCGCGGCCTCGTGCATCAGGCCGGCGTCGAGCGCCCAGGGCACGTGCCAGACGAAGCCGCGGGTGAGCGCCGGGGGTGAGCGGCGGTTGAGGATGCGGTAGCGGTAGTGGCGCTTGATCGCCGAGTGGCGGGCGTCGAAGTCCGGCCCGACCTCTTCCGCCGAGATCACCGCCACCGGCTCGGGGCGCAGATGGGCGTTGGCGGCGTCGCGCACGGTGTCGGTGCGCCACGGCTTGTCGAGGTCGAGATGGACGACCTGATGCGTGGCGTGCACGCCGGCATCGGTGCGCCCGGCGCAATGCACCCGCACCGGGCCGCCGACGAAGCGGGCGATGGCCTCCTCCAGCGCCTGCTGCACCGAGCGGTCGGCGGCCTGGCGCTGCCAGCCGGCGAAGGCGGTGCCGTCATACTCGACGACGAGCTTGTAGCGGGGCATCAGGCGAGGCGGGCGCCCGGGGCGAGCTGCCGGCCGCGGGAAAAATCCTCGAACGGCATCGCACCCTTGCCGGCCGGCTGGACCGTGACGAGCCGCAAGGCCCCCTCGCCGCACGCGACCGTGCCGGCGGCGTCGAGCAGCGTGCCGGGCTCGCCCGACCCTTCCGCCCGGCGCGCCCGCAGCACCTTCACCCGCTCCGGCCCGCGGCCGAGATCGGCCATCAGGTAGGCACCCGGGAACGGCGACAGGCCGCGGATCCGGTCGTAGAGGTCCTTGGCCGGCCGCGAGAGATCGAGCCGTGCTTCCTCGTTGGTGATCTTGTGGGCGTAGGCGATGCCCTCCGGGCTCTGGGCCCGGAACTGCAGGTTGCCGCGCTCGAGCGCACCGAGCGCCCGCGCCATCAGGTCGGCGCCGAGCGGCATCAGCCGGTCGTGCAGCTCGCCGGCGGTCATGTCGGGGGTGATGCCCACCCGCTCCAGCATCCCGACCGGGCCGGTATCGAGGCCCGGCTCCATCTTCATCACGGCGACGCCGGTCTCCTCGTCCCCCGCCATCACGGCGCGCTGGATCGGCGCGGCGCCGCGCCAGCGCGGCAGCAGGGAGGCGTGGAGGTTGAGGCAGCCCAGGGCCGGCGCGTCGAGGATCGCCGGCGGCAGGATCATGCCGTAGGCCACCACCACGGCGACGTCGGCCCCGTGGGCGCGAAACGTTTCCGCCGCCTCCTCGGTGCGCAAGGTCGTCGGCGTCAGCACGGGGAGCCCGAACTTCTCGGCCAGCGCGTGGACCGGCGAGGGCCGCAGGGCCATGCCGCGGCCGGCAGGAGCCGGCGCGCGGGTATAGACCGCCGCGACCTCGTGGCCGCCGCCGACGATCTCGGCCAGCGTCGGCACCGCGAAATCCGGGGTGCCCATGAACACGACCTTGAGCGGCATGTCAGGCGGCTTCGCGCTTGGCCGCCTTGGCGAACTTCTTCATCACCCGGTCGCGCTTGAGCTTCGACAGGTGGTCGATGAACAGCACGCCGTTGAGGTGGTCGATCTCGTGCTGGAGGCAGGTGGCCAGCAGCCCGTCGGCCTCCTGCTCCACGGTCTCGCCGTCGAGGGTGCGGAATCGAACCCGCACCCGGTCGGGCCTGATCACCTCGGCATAGTAGTCCGGGATCGACAGGCAGCCCTCCTCGTAGGGGCGGGTCTCCTCCGAGGTCCAGACGATCTCGGGATCGAGGAGGACGAGCGGCTTGCGGTCCTCCTTCTCCTTCGAGGTGTCGATGGTGACGATGCGCACCGCCTCGCCGATCTGGATACCGGCCAGCCCGACGCCGGGGGCGTCGTACATCGTCTCCAGCATGTCCTCGGCGAGCTTCCGCACGTCGCCGGTGATCGTGCCGACCGGCGCCGAGATCTCGCGCAGGCGCGCGTCCGGCAGGATGACGAGGGGACGGATGCTCATTCGGGTGCCAGCAAAGTCGGGGAACCGGGCGCCGAGGGGCACCCGCAAGTCCTCGGGAAATAAGGAGTCGCGTCCGCCGGGTCAAACCCGATGATGGCCGACGCTAGAACGCGGTGCGCTGCCGGATCGCCGCCGACAGGGTCCCCTCGTCGAGGTAGTCGAGCTCGCCGCCGACCGGCACGCCGTGGGCGAGCCGCGTCACCTTGATCTGAAGGTGGGTCAGGAGCTCGGTGACGTAATGGGCGGTGGTCTGACCGTCGACGGTGGCGTTGAGCGCCAGGATCACCTCGCGCATCTCGGGCGCGCTCACCCGCTCGACCAGGCGGCCGAGGTTCAGGTTCTCGGGCCGCACCCCGTCCAGCGCCGAGAGCACGCCGCCGAGTACGTGGTAGCGCGCCGTCACGGCGCCCGAGCGCTCCAGGGCCCAGAGGTCCGACACGTCCTCGACCACCACCAGCATCGAGGGGTCGCGGCTCTGGTCGCGGCAGATCGTGCAGGGATCCTGCGTGTCGACGTTGCCGCATTCGTGGCAGACGACGATCCGGTCGGAGGCGACCTTCATGGCGTCGGCGAGGGGCGCCAGCAGCGTCTCGCGCTTCTTGATGAGCTGGAGGGCGGCCCGCCGGGCCGAGCGCGGCCCGAGGCCGGGCATGCGGGCCAGGAGCTGGATCAACCGCTCGATTTCCGGACCCGCGACGGCCTGGGGCATGGGGTGTGGGACTTTCGTATCCGCCGGACGATCGAATCAAAGGCGCGGGATCCCCTCTCCCGTATGGGAGAGGGGTAGGGGCGATCGAAGATCGCGCAGGGTGGCTCGGCTTCAGCAATGACCCTGAACCGTCGAGCTGCGCAGCTCGACGCTCTGCGACTCACACTGAACCGCGGCACCCTCACCCCCGACCCCTCTCCCACACGGGAGAGGGGGGAGTGCCCCTCCGATCGAACGGCAAGAGGCTGGAGGCTAGAACGGCAGCTTCATGCCGGGTGGCAGCGGCAGGCCCTTGGTCAGATCCTGCATCCGCTCCTGGGCGGCCCGCTCCGCCTTGGCCTTGGCGTCGTTGAGGGCGGCGACGATCAGATCCTCGAGGATCTCCTTCTCGTCCGGCACCAGCAGCGCGGGATCGAGGGTGAGGCCCTTCACGTCGCCCTTCGCGGTCATCGTCACCGAGACGGAGCCGCCGCCCGACGCGCCCGTGACCTGAACGCCGTCGAGCTCGGACTGAAGGTCGGCCATCTTCTGCTGCATGGCCTGGGCCTGCTTCATCAGTCCCATGATGTCCATGGCGGCGTCCTCGCGGTGTGAGAGAGAAGTTCGTCGAACGGGATGTGGGGCGCCGAGGGCCCGCCGGCTACAGGTCCGGGTCGTCGGAATCCGGCGGCGGGATGTCGTCGGGCTCCGACGGGTCGGCGGCCTTGTCGCGCACGTCGACGATCTGTGCGCCCGGGAAGCTCTTGAGCACCGCCTGGACCAGCGGGTGGCTCGCCGCGCCCTGGTGGCGGCTCGCGACCGCGGCCTTGGCCCGGGCGTCGAGCGTCGCCTCGCCGGTCTCCTGCGACAGGGCCACCACCCAGCGCCGGCCGGTCCAGGCATGGAGCGCGTTGGCGAGGTCGGTGGCCAGCGTCGCCCGTCCGCCTTCGGCGAGGCGCAGCTCGATCCGGCCGTCCTCGAACCGGACCAGATGCGCCTCGCGCTCCAGCGCCATCTTGAGGCCGATGTCGCGGCGCTCGTCGGCGAGCGCCACCACGTCCTCGAACCGGCGCAGGCGCGGGCCGGACTCGGCCTTCGGCGCCACCTGCGGGGCAGGCCGGGACTCCGGCGCCGACGGCACCAGGGTCGGGCGCGGCATCGCCGGGGCCGGGGCGGGCGCGGGCGGCATCTCGGCGCGCACCTCCGGCAGGGCGCGCAGGGCCGGCGCGGCCGAACCCGCGGCCCGCAGGGCGGTGACCGGTGCGGGGGCCGCCGACATCACGGGCGCCGCCGCCCGGACGGGCGCGCCCGCCGTCGCGGAGGCACCGGACGGGGCCGGGCTCGGCGCCCGGGCCGGCAGGGCGAGGCTGCCGCCGTCGCGGATCTGGCGCAGGGCCTCGTCGGGGGTCGGCAGGTCGGCGGCGTAGATCAGGCGCACCAGCGCCATCTCGGCCGCGGCGAGCGGCCGGGCCGCGGCCTGTACCTCGGGGATGGCCTTGAGCAGGATCTGCCAGGCGCGCGACAGCGCCCGCACCGAGAGCCGGTCGGCGAAGTCGCCGCCGCGCACCCGCTCGACCTCGCTGAGCGAGGTGTCGGAGCGCGCGGAGTCGGGCGCCAGCTTGAGGCGGGTGACGAGATGGGTGAACTCGGCGAGGTCGGCCAGCACCACCGCCGGGTCGGCGCCGGATTCGTGCTGGGAGCGCAGCTCCGAGAAGCTCGCCGGCACGTCGCCGCGCATCGCCGCCTCGAACAGGTCGACGACCCGGGCGCGGTCGGCGAGCCCGAGCATGTCGCGCACCGTCTCGGCGGTGACGTGGCCGGCGCCGTGGGCGATCGCCTGGTCGAGGAGCGATAGCGAATCGCGCACCGAGCCCTCGGCGGCCCGGGCGATGGCGGCGAGCGCCTCGGCCTCGGCCGAGACGCCTTCCGCGTCGCAGATTTTTTGCAGGTGGGCGATCAGGGCCCCGGCCTCGACCCGGCGCAGGTCGAAGCGCTGGCAGCGCGACAGGATGGTGACCGGAACCTTGCGGATCTCGGTGGTGGCGAAGACGAACTTCGCGTGCGGCGGCGGCTCCTCCAGCGTCTTCAGGAAGGCGTTGAACGCCTTCTCGGACAGCATGTGGACCTCGTCGACGATGTAGACCTTGTAGCGCGCCGAGACCGGGGAGTAGCGGATGCCGTCGATGATCTGGCGGACGTCGTCGATGCCGGTATGCGAGGCGGCGTCCATCTCCAGCACGTCGATGTGCCGGGATTCCATGATGGCGGCGCAGTGCAGGCCGAGCGTCGGCAGCCGGATCGTCGGCCCGGCATTCGGGTCGTCGGGGAGCGCGTAGTTGAGGCCGCGGGCGAGGATCCGGGCGGTGGTGGTCTTGCCGACCCCGCGCACGCCGGTGAGCATCCAGGCCTGCGGGATGCGGCCGGCCTCGAAGGCGTTCGCCAGGGTGCGCACCATGGCGCCCTGGCCGATCAGGTCGTCGAAATCCTTGGGGCGGTACTTGCGCGCCAGAACCCGGTAGGCGGGGGCCGGCGGCTGGCCGGCGCTCTGCTTCGGCGCGGCGCCGAACCCGGGGAGACCCGGCTCGTCGATCGAGGGCGTGCCGGAGGTCTCGTCCATGCGCTCGCAGGGTCGTGAGGGCGGCCCCCGGAGAGGGGGCGCACGCGCTCCTGAAAGGGGAGGGGTGGGAGGCTGGACGAAAACCCGCTCGGTCTCGTTAGGGCTGCTTCCTTCCGGACCTGACCCGGTTGGCGAGTGAAACGTCCCTCGCCAACCTCCCGAGGCCTATATGGCGGGACGTCGCCGGAAACGCAAGCGCGGGTCGGACCCGGTGCATGACTCTCCCGGGGCGGCGCGTTGTAAGAGCCTCACCGTCACCGGAGTCTCCGCCGCATGCGCCTTTCGCTCCTCGCCCTCTGCCTCCTGTCCGCGACCGCCGCCGCGGCCGCCCCCTCCTACGGGCCCGAGCTCGAAGGGTTCGACTATCCCTATCCGGTGAAGCGCCACGCCGTCGCGTCGCAGGGGCAGGACCTGTCGATGGCCTACATGGACATCGTGCCGGAGCGCCCGAACGGCGGCACGATCGTGCTGCTCCACGGCAAGAATTTCTGCGCCGCGACCTGGGGCGACACGGCCGGCGTCCTGGCGCGCGCCGGCTACCGGGTGCTCGCCCTCGACCAAGTCGGCTTCTGCAAGTCGTCGAAGCCCGCGGGCTACCAGTTCAGCTTCCAGCAGCTCGCCACCAACACCCACGGGCTGCTCGCCTCCCTCGGCATCGCCAAGGCGACGATCGTTGGGCATTCGATGGGCGGGATGCTGGCCGCCCGCTACGCCCTGATGTTCCCCGAGGCGGTCGACCAGCTCGTGATGGTCGATCCGCTCGGGCTCGATGACTGGCAGGCCAGGGGCGTGCCCTACCAGACGATCGACGCGGCCTACGCCGCCGAGCGCAGGACGAGCGCGGCGAGCATCAAGGCCTACCAGCTCAAGTTCTACTACGACGGCCAGTGGAAGCCGGCCTACGACCGCTGGGTCGACATGCAGGCCGGGCTCTATGCGGGACCGGGCGCGGAGCGGGTGGCCCTCAACCAGGCCCAGACCTCCGACATGGTGTTCACCCAGCCGGTGGTGCACGAACTCGACCGCCTGCGCGTGCCGACGGTGCTGATGGCCGGGACCAAGGACCGGACCGCGCCGGGCGCCAACCGGGCGACGCCGGAGGTCGCCGCCACCCTCGGGCGCTACGACCGGCTCGCGCCGGAGGTGGCGGGACGGATCCCGGGCGCCCGGCTGGTGATGTTCGAGGGGCTGGGCCACGCGCCGCAGGTCGAGGCGCCGGACCGGTTCCACGAGGCGCTGCTGCGGGAGCTGGCGGCGCGCTGAGCCTCCCCGCTCTACCCTCGCAGCAACGCCGACAGATCCTCCGGCAGGTCGCCCCGCCGGGCCCGCTCGGCGAGGCACAGGAGCAGGGCCACGCTCGGCCCGTCGGTGATCGCGCCCGACAGGGCCTCGTCCAGGGCCGCGGCGAAGGGCAGGCGGCGCAGGCGCAGGCTCTCCTGCGGGTCGGGATGCGAGGGGCCGCGCGTGAGGTTCCAGGCAACGAAGCCCGGGACCCGCTCGCTCGAGATGCCCGGTGAGGCGTCGAGGCGCAGCAGTTCGAGCCAGGATCCGGCCTCGTCCCCGGTTTCCTCCGACAGCTCGCGGCGGGCCGTGGCCAGCGCGTCGTCGGAGACCGAGCCCGAGCCGCGCGGCAGCTCCCAGGTGAAGCGGTCGAGGACGTAGCGGTACTGCCCGATCAGGGTGACCCGCCCCGCGGGGTCGACCGGCAGCACCGCGACGCCGAACACCTTGAAGCGCAGCGCGACGTGCGGGTGCTCGCGGCCGGATTCGTGGCGCAGCTGGTCGAGGTCGACGCCGAGGTAGCGGTCCTCGTAGCGGCGCTCGCGCGAGAGCGTCACCCAGGGGTTGGTGCGGTCGGTCATGCGCGGGTGTCATCCGTGGCGGTCCCGCATCCGTGCAGGATGCGGGCCGGCAACGCGGGGAGGGCGCGAAAGATCGCCGTCCCGGGCGCGCTCACAGCGTCTCCAGCAGCCGCTGCATCAGCCGCAGGCGCGGCGCGATCGAGGAGATCAAGCCGTATTCCTGGAGCGTGTGCGCGCCGTCGCCGTCGATGCCGAGGCCGTCGAGGGTCGGGATGCCGAGCGCCGCGGTGAAGTTGCCGTCCGAGCCGCCGCCGGTGAGCGGCACCGCGCCGAGGTCGAGCCCGAGCTCGTCGCGGGCGAGCGCCTTGGCGTGGGCGTAGAGGCCGGCGCCGGCCTCGGCGTCGTAGGGCGGCCGGTTCATGCCGCCGGTCACCGTGACGCGGAAATCCGGCGTGGCGGCGAGCCCGAGGATCCGGCCGGCATAATTCTCGCCGTCGGCGGCCGTGACGACCCGCAGGTCCACGGCGAAGCGGCAATGCTGGGGCACGACGTTCTCGGCGGTGCCGCCGAGAATCGTCCCGACCGTGGTGGTGACGCCGCGGGCGTAATCGGTCAGCCCCTCGATCTCGAGGATCAGCCGGGCGGCCTCCCGGATGGCGTTGCGGCCGTCGGCGTGGCGGGTGCCGGCATGCGAGGGACGGCCCTCGACATGGACGTCGAAGCGGCCCACCCCTTTTCGCCCGGTCACCACCTTGCCGCCGTCGCGGCCGGGCTCGGTGACGAGCACCGCGGCGCTCGTCCGGCCGAGATCCTCGATGAGGCCACGGGTCGATTGCGAGCCGGTCTCCTCGTCGCTGCTGAACAGGAAGGTGAGCGGGCGCCGCGCGAGGCCGCCACGCGCCGCCGCCGCGAAGGCCTGGAGCGCCAGCCAGGCGCCGCCCTTCATGTCGTAGACGCCCGGGCCGTAGAGCCGGTCGCCCTCGACCCGCACCGGCAGGTCGTTCGCGAGCGTGCCGACCGGGTGCACGGTGTCGAGGTGGGACAGGACCAGGATGCCGGGCTCGCCCGTCCGAGGGCCGGCCCGCAGGATCAGGTTGTCGCCGAAGCCGTCACGGCCCGGCACCCGCTCGGCGGCGAGCCCGAGGCCGGCGGCCTCCCCGGCGACGAGGTCCATCATCCGGTTGACGCCCTCGACCGAGTCCGTCGGGCTCTCCACCGCCAGCCAGCGCGAGATCGCCGCGACGGCATGCTCGGGCGATAGGTCGGTCGGATGCGGGGAGGGGGTCATCGGGGGCCTCGGCAGGAATGATCTAACAGCGCGGACGCGCCACCGCTTCGGCGCGCAGATTGCGGCGCAATCAAGAAACGCGTCTCAGGTCTCCACCAGCCCGGTCGTGCTGCCCGAGGCCTCGGAATCCGGCCGTCCGTGCGGCAGGGCGAGGTATTCCTCCGAGCGCATCTCGATCAGGCGCGAGACCGTGCGCTCGAACTCGAACGCCTCGCGGCCGGAATCCGCCAGGTACAGCCCGGTCGGCTCGGCGGCGGCGGAGGCGAGTAGCTTGGTGCGGGTGTCGTAGAGCGCGTCGACCAGGATGATGAAGCGCTTGGCCTCGTTGCGCTGCGCCAGGTCCATCACCGGGATGGCGTCCACGATCACGGTGTGGAAGCGCTCGGCCAGAGCCAGGTAGTCGGCCGCACCGAGCGGACGGGCGCAGAGATCCGGGAAGGTGAAGCGGGCGACGCCGCCGGCGGCCTCGGGGATCGCCACGTCGTGGCCCTTGACCTGGATCGCCGTCGGCCGGCCCTGGGCCTCGCCGGACAGGGCCCGGAACGCGCCCGTGAGGGCGGCCGCCGCCGCGTCGTCCGCCGGCACGTGGTAGACCGGGCTGCCGCCGAGCTTCTCCAGGCGGAAATCGGTGCGCGAATCGAGCCGCACGACCGCGACCCGCTCCTTGAGCTGGTCGATGAAGGGCAGGAACAGGGCGCGGTTGAGGCCGCCCTCGTAGAGGCGGTCGGGCTCGACGTTCGAGGTCGCCACCATCACGGTGCCGCGGGCAAACAGCGCCGTGAACAGCCGCCCGAGGATCATCGCGTCGGCGATGTCGGTGACCGTGAACTCGTCGAAGCAGAGGAGCCGCGCCTCCGCCGCCAGGGCCTCGGCCACCGGCGCGATCGGGTCGTCGCCCCGTGCCGTGCCCTGCTTCACCGCCTGGCGGTGGCGGTGGATGCGCTCGTGCACGTCGCCCATGAAGGCGTGGAAATGCACCCGGCGCTTCGGGGCCGGGGCCTCCTCGTGGAAGAGGTCCATCAGCATGGTCTTGCCGCGGCCGACGAGGCCCCAGACGTAGAGGCCGCGCGGGCCCGCCACGGGCTCGGGCTTGCGGCCGAACAGCCGGCCGAGCACGCCCGGGCTCGCCGGCGGCGGCACCGCGGCGAGGTCGCGGATCACCCCGTCGAGGCGGGCGACGAGGTCGGTCTGGGCGGGATCGCGCTCGATCGCGCCCGATGCCACCAGGGCGTCGTAGCGGGCGGCGACCGGGCCGGCGGCGGCGGAAGCGGGGCTTTGGGTCACGGGATGGGGCTTATCCCGCGGGGCCGGCCCGCGCAATGCGGTGAGATCATGGCGGCCGCATGCGCCCGGGGCACGGCCGTCGTGCCGTGCGGCCCCGGAACGGCGTCCCTATCTGCTGCATTGCACAATCCCGGTTTCGGCCGGGCCCGGTTTCGGCCGGGATGGGGAAACGCTCGAGATCGTGCCGTCCTTGTCCGGAGTGCACCTCGAGAATGCCAGACACCCGAACCATCCCCGCCGGCACCCTGGTCCGGCGCCTCTGGTCGAGCGACCGCGACGCGGTCGTCACGCTGTTTCGCGACCTCGACCCCGAATCCCGCTTCGACCGCTTCATGGGCACGGTGAGCGAGGCGGCGGCCGCGGCCTACGCCTCGCACGCCGTGTCCGCCGAGGGCCTGGTCTTCGGCGCCTTCGCGGACGGAATCCTGCGCGGCGTCGGCGAGCTGCGGCCGACGGGCGCCTCCGCGGAGGCCGAGATCGCCTTTGCGGTGGCGCCCGGCCATCGCGGCCGCGGCCTCGGCGGCGCCCTCGGCGCGCGCCTGGCCGAGGCCGCCCGCAACGCCGGCACGCGGAGGATCCACCTGCGCTGCCTGCCGGGCAACCGGCGGATGCGAGCGCTCGCCCGACACCTCGGTGCCGAGTTCCGCCTCGGCGGCCGGGAGGTCCATGCCGTCCTGGCGCTGAGCCCGCCGACACTGTTCTCGCTCTGGCGCGAGGGCGTCGAGGGCCTGTTCGACGCGGCCGCCGCGGTCTCGGCCGCGTGGCCGACGGTGCCGCTCGCCTGACGGCCGCACGCCGCGGCTCCGGGACGTGCTGAACGAAATCCGAAATCAAGGCCGGATGCCGCCACCATCCGGCCCCGCCCGCGCCGGATTGTCCGGGTCAAACCGGATCCGAGACAGCAGGAGGGGAGATCCCGATGCAGCCCGTCCGATCCACCCGCGGCGACGAGACCGCCGCGCTCGAACGCTCCGTCGCGGCGGCGCTCCGCACCATCGCGGCGGTCCAGGCCGAGCGCAGCGCGCCGCAGGTCCGCTCCGCCCGCCTGCGGCTCGCGACGATCTACGGCGTCACCCGCCTGCAGCGGCGGCGCGAGCGCGAGCGCGCCGCCGGCTGAGTTCGGCCGGCGGTAGGCGCGCGACCCCGCGGCCGCCCTCCGTCAAGCCTGGCTGCGCGCCAGCTCCCAGCCCCGCTCGGCGAGCGCGATGCCGAGCGCGCCCTTCTGGCTCGCCTCGTCGCTCGACGCGTTGCCGGCCTTCGAGCGCGCGAGCACGCCCTCCAGGATCACCGCCAGGCGAAACAGCGCGAAGGCGACGTGGAACGGGGTGATGCCGTCCTTGCGCCCGGTCCGCTCGCAGTAGCGGCGCACGTACTCGTCCTGGGTCGGGATGCCGAGCGCCGGCAGGTCGCGCCCGAGCATGCCCCGGTAGGCGGTCGGGTCGGTGTTGTAGGCGATGCAGTTGTAGCCGAGGTCGGCGAGCGGGTGGCCGAGGGTGGCGAGCTCCCAGTCGATGATGCCGATCACCCGCGGCTCGGTCTTGTGGAAGATCATGTTGTCGAGCCGGAAGTCGCCGTGGACGATCCGTGTCTCGTCGCTGTCGGCCGGGATGTGGGCCGGCAGCCACTCGGCGAGGCGGTCGATCGCGGCGTTCTCGCGGGTCTTCGAGGCGGTCCATTGCTTCGACCAGCGCTCGACCTGGCGCTGGAAGTAGTTGCCGGCGCGCCCGAAATCGGAAAGTCCGATCGCCGCCGGATCGACGAGGTGGAGCCGCGCCAGCGCCTCGTTCATCCCGTGATAGATTCCGGCCCGCTCCTCGCGCGGCAATTCGGGCAGCATCGGGTCCCAGAACACCCGGCCGTGCAGCCGCTCCATCAGGTAGAACGGCGTGCCGATGACGGACGGGTCGGCGCAGAAGGCGACCGCCTGCGGCACCGGCACGTCGGTGCGCGACAGGGCCTGCAGCACCCGGAACTCCCGGTCGACCGCGTGGGCCGAGGGCAGGAGCTTGCCCGGCGGCTGCTTCCTCAGCACGTACTCGCCGGCCTCTGCCATCACCAGGAAGGTCGGGTTCGACTGCCCGCCGCGCATCTGCCGCAACTCGTGCAGGGCGCCCAGCCCCTGCTCCCGCAGGAAGGCCTCCAGGGCCTCGGTCGGGAAGCGGTGCGCCTCGCGCACCGGAATGGTCTCGGGCAGGTCCGACGGGGATGGGGCAGTCATGCGACCTTCGCGGCCTCTCGCGTGCGTTTCCGGGGCGGGACCTTGCCCCACCGGCGCGGCGGGGTCATTCCTGCACCGCAGCAATTCGGCGAAGCGGCGGTGTAGCCCACTGATTTCGCCGCATTTTCCGGCAATCGGGTGGGCAAGCGCACCGCCCGCGACTAGAGTTCCCGCATGATTCGCGCATTCCTCCTGGCCGCCGCCGGCCTGTCCCTCCTCGTCCTGCCCGCCGCGGCCAAGCCGAAGCCCAAGGCCGAGGCCGCCCCCGCCAGCCTTCAGGCGAGCCCGATCGGCACCTTCGGCGACTGGAACGTCTTCGCCGCCGGCGAAGGCAAGGCGCGCCTCTGCTACGCCATCAGCCAGCCGCAGGTGCGGCTGCCCAAGAGCCTCAAGCGCGATCCGGCCTATCTCTTCGTCACCGTCCGCAAGGGCGAGAGAGTCAACAACGAGGTCGCAGTGATGCTGGGCTTCGCGCCCAAGCCCGGCAGCGCCCAGGCCACCACGGCGGCGGCCAACGGCGCCGTGCCGAGCCCGAGCGCCGCCGACCCCAGCCTGACGATCGGCGCGGCCCGCTACGCGCTGGTAGTGAAGGGCAGCAACGCCTGGGTCCAGAACCCCGCCGACGAGAGCAAGGTCGTCTCCGAGATGGGCCGGGGCAAGAAGGTCGTCGTCAAGGCGGTCTCGCAGCGCGGCAACGCCTCGATCGACGAATACGCCCTCGACGGCTTCGGCGAGGCGATGAAGCGCACCCGCGAGGAGTGCAAATAATCCCGCAAGCAATACCGACGGCCGTTTGAGGCCCCGGTGGTTCTGTTCACGGGACGGGACGCGGGAGGCTGGGCGGGACGGCCGAGAGCGTGACCCCTCCCCTCTGCGTGCGCGGGGCGGGAGAGGGGAGCCCGCTTCCGGAAAAGACTGAACCGTTCTGACGGGCGCCCTCTGGATCAGCGTCGCGCTGCCCCTCTCCCGGCCTGCTCCGCAGGCCACCCCGCGGAGGGGGAGGGGTCTTGCGCGGCAGCCGTCGCACCTGCTCCGCACAATCCGTCATGTCACAGACCCTGGGTTCGGTTTTCGAATGCTCGCCAAATCTTGACTTGGCCTCGAACATCCGAGATGGGTCAACATTCTAATGCATCGGCGTCTCAGCGCCTGTTTGACCGATCGACATACTCTATCCCATCAGCAACCTCATCCTGAGGTGTTAGTCGATCAACGATCGACTGGCCTCGAAGGAGGGCTCCAGAAGTCTCCGAGATCACTGGATCCCTCCTTCGAGGCTCACTGCGTTCACACCTCAGGATGAGGTGGAGGGTTAGGATAGAAAATTCTCTTGCGATTGCGTCGTCACAAGTCAAACAGGCTTTTAGGCTGTTGGTATGTGACGTCCAAAGTCATCCATCCCACGAGGCGGGCCAGCCGGACCCGCCCGAATGAGCGTCTTAGAGCGCTTCACGATCGCGTTGCAATTGCGAAGCTCTCTAGATTTTTGATTTTGCCGCATTTTCTTCGACGAACCGGTTTCCACTTCGTCGGAAAATGCTCTAGTCGGCGAGTTCCCGCTTCAGCCCGCGCCGCGTCCGGTGGCGCTCCAGCGCCAGGTCGATCAGGCGGGTCAGCAGGTCCGGATAGGGGATGCCGGAGGCCTCCATCATCTTCGGGTACATGCTGATCGAGGTGAAGCCCGGCAGGGTGTTGACCTCGTTGAGGTAGAACTCGCCGCTCTGGCGGTCGAGGAAGAAGTCGATCCGGGCCATGCCGCTGCATTCGAGGGCCTCGAAGGCCAGCAACGCCAGCGCGCGGACCCGCTCCATCTGCTCCGGGCCGATCCTGGCCGGCAGGTCGACGCTGGCGCCCTCGGGGTCGAGGTACTTGGCGGCGTAGGAGTAGAAGTCGTGGTGGGCCTGCGGGTTCAGCTCGCTGGCGACGCTGACGAAGGGCGGGGCGCCGTCGAGCACCGCCACCTCGACCTCGCGGGCATCGATGCCCTGCTCGACCAGGACCTTGACGTCGTACCGGAACGCGTCGGCGAGGGCCGCCGGCAGGTCGGCCCAGGCCTTCACCTTATGGATGCCGACGCTGGAGCCCATGTTGCAGGGCTTGACGAAGACCGGGAGCGTCATGGCGCGCGCGATGTCGTCGAGGGAGACCGCCCCGCGCTCGTAGGCGCTGCGGGTGAAGGCGCGGTAGGGGGCGATCGGGATGCCGGCGAGGCCGGCCAGCCGCTTGGTGACGTCCTTGTCCATGCCGACCGCCGAGGCCAGCACGCCCGAGCCGACATAGGCCGTCTCGGTCAGCTCGAGCAGGCCCTGGAGCGTGCCGTCCTCGCAGAGCGGCCCGTGCAGGACCGGGAACACCACGTCGATCTCGGCGCGCTCCGGCGCGCCCGCGAGGTTCGCCACGGCGGCGCGCCCGTCCGCGGCGGCGGCGAGGCGCACCTCGGGGCTCTCCGGCGGGATCGCCAGGGATTCGTCGCCGGTCTGGGTGATCCGGCGCAGGTCGTGGCGCTGCCAGCGCCCGGCCTTGTCGATGCTGACCGGGATCACCTCGAACCGGTCCCGGTCGAGATGGCGGATCACGGAGGCCGCCGAGCGCAGCGAGACCTCGTGCTCGCCGGATCGGCCGCCGTACAGGACGGCGACTCGGGTCTTCTCGGTCATGCGCACACCCTCGGTCACCTGCAACCACGCCTGCCCGCCGCGGGGGATCGCGGGCGGGGGCCTGATTATCGCTCGGGGAAGATTTCAGAAACCCGAAGATTTCAGAAACCCTACGAAGCGCCCGCCCCGGCCGGCGGGCCGATCTCGTCCCGCATCAGGGCCAGGATGTTCTCCGTCACGGTCCCGGCCCGGGCCCGGTACAGGGCGCAGACGTCGGCGGTCGGGGCCGGACCGGCGAGGGGCCGGTAGGCGACGTCCGGCCGCGTCACGGCGCCGGCCGATTCCGGCACCAGGGCGACGCCGAGGCCCGCCGCCACCAGGTTCACGAGCGAGGCCGATTCGATCACCTGCTGCACCAGGCGCGGCTCGAACCCCGCATCCCGGCAGGCCTCCCACAGGTCGGTGGCGAAGCGCGAGTCGCGCAGCCGCAGGGACACGAAGGGCTCGTCGCGCAGGTCGGCCAGCGCGATCGCGGCGCGGGCCGCGAGGCGGTGCCCCGCCGGCAGGGCGACGCCGACCGCCTCGGGCCAGGCCCGCACCACCGTCAGGGACGGATCCTCCGGCGGCCGGCGCAGGAAGCCGAGATCGATGCGCCGCGCGTGGAGCGCCGCCGGCTGCTCGCCGGGCGGCATCTCGTGCAGGCGCACCAGCACGCCGGGATAAAGCTCGCCGAAGAGCCGGATCAGCCGCCCGAGCGGGCCGGCCAGGATCGAGCCGGTGAGCCCGATATCGAGGGTGCCGGTGCGCCCGGCCCCGACGGCGCGGGCCTCGGCGCAGGCCTCCTCGACCTCGCCCAGGATGCCGCGCGCCCGGGCCAGGAAGGCGGTGCCCGCGGGGGTGAGGGCGACGCTGCGGCTGGTGCGCCACAGGAGCGGCGTGCCGAGCTCGGCTTCGAGGTCGCGGATCTGCTGGCTGAGCGGCGGCTGCGACACGCCGAGCCGCTCCGCCGCGGCGGTGAAGCTCAAGGATTCGGCGACCGCCACGAAGTAGCGCAGGTGCCGTAGCTCCAAGGCGACCGCTCTGGCAGCAAGGGGGAGGATGCTTCGGCGGACGGCCCGGCGGCCGATCGAGACGCGAAACGACTGGATCATACGCAACGCGATATTGGACGTCCAGCACGGGCGGGGGCAGGGGTTGGCGGCGCGGCCCCGCCGGAGCGCGAGGCTGGACAGGCCCGCGGACCGGCCATACCCGGGGGCCTCGATCGGAGCCCACCGCCATGCAGCACGACCGGCCGCCCGCCGCCTCCGAGAGCCCCGGGACCTCCGAGACCTGCAGCGGCGCCGTGATGGCCCGCCTCGCCGAGCTTGCCCGCACGAGCGCCGATCCCGACGGGCTCACCCGCCTCTACCTCACCCCCGCCCACGCGGCGGCGGCCCGGCAGGTCGCCGCCTGGATGGAGGAGGCGGGCATGAGCGTCCGGCTCGATGCCGCCGCCACGGTGGTCGGGCGCTACGAGGCCGCCACTCCCGGCGCCCCGACGCTCCTCGTCGGCTCGCACATCGACACCGTGCGCGATGCCGGCCACTACGACGGCAACCTCGGGGTGGTGGTCGGCATCGCCGCCGTGCGGGCGCTGCACGAGGCCGGCGAGCACCTGCCCTTCGCGGTCGAGGTGCTGGCCTTCGGCGACGAGGAGGGCGTGCGCTTCCCCGTGACCCTCACAGGCTCGCGGGCGCTCGCCGGCCTCGTCCGGCCCGACTTCCTCGACGCCCGCGACGGCGACGGCATCACCCTGGCGCAGGCCCTGCGCGACTTCGGCGGCGATCCCGACGCGCTGCCGGCGCTCGCCCGCGACCCGGCCTCGGTGCTGGGCTACCTCGAGGTCCATATCGAGCAGGGGCCGGTCCTCGAGGCGGCGGACCTGCCGGTCGGGATCGTCACGGCGATCTCGGGCGCGAGCCGCCTCGTCGTCACGGTCGAGGGCCGGGCGGGCCATGCCGGCACCGTGCCGATGCCCCTGCGCCGCGACGCGCTCGCGGCGGCGGCCGAGATGGTGCTGGCGGTCGAGGCCGAGGCGAAGGCCACCCCGGACCTCGTCGCCACGGTCGGCCGGATCGAGGTGCCGCGGGGCGCCGTCAACGTCATCCCGGCCACGACCCGGTTCAGCCTCGACCTGCGCAGCCCGAGCGACGCGGTACGCCACGCCGCGCTGGCGCGGCTCGGCGCCGCCTTCGCGGCGATCTCCGAGCGCCGCGGCGTCGCGGTCACCACGGAATCGAGCTACGACGAGCCCGCCGCCGCCTGCGCGCCGGCCTTCCGGGACGCGCTCGCCGAGGGCATCGCCCGGCTCGGCCTGCGGCCTCTGAGCCTGCCGAGCGGCGCCGGCCACGACGGGCTGGCGCTGGCGGGCCTGTGCCCGATCGGCATGGTGTTCGTGCGCTGCGCCGGCGGGCTCAGCCACTCGCCCGCCGAATCGGTCGCCGAGGCCGACGTCGACACGGCGGTGCGCCTGCTCGTCGACGTGCTGCGCCACCTGCGGCCGGAGGCCCTGGCCCGGTCCTGAGCGGACTTGCGTCGGCAGGCCAGCGCTTCGCCCGCTCGGGTTCTCGTGCTGCAGCAGATCTTCGGCGCCGAACCGGTAACCAATTCGGCGAGATCCGCTTAGCTTGGCGGGTCCCGTCCCCCGAACGCCCCCGTCCCTCTCTCCCCACCAAACCAGGAGATCCCCCGTGAAGGAACTGAAGATCAAGGCCGGCCCGTTCGACCTCGTCGGCCGTCTCGAGCTCGAGAAGGCGCCCCAGACCTGCGCCGCCTTCCTCAAGGCGCTGCCGTTCGTGAGCGAGGTCATCCACGTCCGCTGGAGCGGCGAGGGCGTGTGGATGCCCCTCGGCGACCTCGATTTCGGCGTCGGCTACGAGAACCACACCAGCTACCCGGCGCCCGGCCAGATGATCCTCTATCCCGGCGGCATCAGCGAGACCGAGATCCTGCTGGCCTATGGCGGCGTCCACTTCGCCAGCAAGGTCGGCCAGCTCGCCGGCAACCACTTCCTCACCATCACCACGGGCATCGAGCACGTCTACGACCTCGGCCGCATGACCCTGCTCAAGGGCGCCCAGCCGATCCGCTTCGAGGCGATGTGACACGCCCCACTCCGGCCGCTTCGGCGGCCGGAGGGGGTGGGGCCGGCTTTCGCTAAAAAGGCCGGCCGGGCGCCGGCAAGAAACCCTTGCGGCGGGCCCGCCCGCCCCGTACCCCTTCAGGCTTGCGGCCCGCCCGGGATGCCCGAAGGGGTGCCGGGCGGAGCGTGGGGCGCGAGAGATGAACCTGAAGCGGTCCTACCGCAGTCTCATCGGCGGCGTCTGGGCGGGCGTGCTGACGACCTGCCTCGGGCTCGCCACGGTCACGGTCTGGACCGATACCCGCGACTACGAGCGCACGATCCGCGACGCCCGCAGCACCGCCGAGGCGGTGGTGCAGGCCCTCGGCCAGGAGGCGAACCGCCTCGTCTCCTCGGTCGACATGCTGCTCAGCGCCGCCGCCGCCCGGGTCGACGCCCACACCTTCGGGGCGAACCCGAGCTACACCCGCCAGCTGCTCTCCGGCCTGATGGCCCACGTCCCGGCGGTGATGGGCGTGCGGGTGCTCGACGGCACCACCGCGGGCGTCCTGTACGGCCAGGGCGGCGTCGGCACCGAGGGCCGCCCGTCCGACGCCGAACTCGTGCGCTCAGCCCTCGCGATGGGCCAGTCCGAGCTCGCGGTCGGCTGGCCGACCCGGATCGGCCCGGCCGATTCCTGGTTCGTGAGCGTCGCCCGCCTGGTGATGCCGCGTCCAGGCGAGACCCCGCTCGTCGCGGTGGCCGACCTCTCGCTCACCGAGCTGCAGCGGCTCTACGGCCGGCTCGACCTCGGTCCGAACGGCGCCATCGGGCTCCTGCGCAGCGACGGCGTGATCCTGGTGCGCCACCCCTACGCCCCCGACAAGGTCGGCCTGAGCGTCGCGGGCGGGGCCCTGATGCGCGCGGCCGCCGGCGTCGCCGGCGGCACCTACGACGGCAGCGCTTCGCCGATCGACGGCGTCTCGCGCTACGGCAGCTTCCAGCGCGTCGCCGGCGCCCCGCTCCTCGTCACCACCGGCGTCTCCAAGGACGAGACCCTATCGGCCTGGCGCGAGGGCGTGCGCCAGGACGCCGCGGTGGTGCTCGGCATCAGCACCGTGCTGGTCGGCCTCGGCTTCGGGCTGACCCGGGCGATGCTGCGCCACCGCGACCTCGAGGCGGAGGCGAGGCGCGCCGCCGGCATGCTCTCGGCCGGGGAGGCGCGCTACCGGCTGCTCGCCGAGAACACCAGCGAGCTGATCGTGCTCGCCCACGACGACGGCCGGCGCAGCTACGTCTCGCCGGCGGTGCGGCGCCTCCTCGGCTACACGCCCGAGGAGGTCGTCGCGATGCGCCTGCGCGACTGCGTCCACCGCGAGGACCTCGCCCTCCTGGTCACCCAGGCCCGCCGCCTCGCCGCCGGCGAGCCGCAGGTCAGCGTGGTCTGCCGCGCCCGCCACCGGACCGGGGCGTGGATCTGGGTCGAGGGGGCGTTCCGGCGCATCCCGGGGGCGGCGCCGGGCGAGCCTGCCATCATCGCGACCTTCCGGGACGTCGGCGAGCGCCAGCGTCACGCCCGCGCCCTCGAGGAGGCGCGGATCGCCGCCGAGCGGGCGAGCCAGGCCAAGAGCGACTTCCTGGCCTCGATGTCCCACGAGATCCGCACGCCGCTCAACGGCGTCATCGGCTATGCCGACCTGCTGCTGGCCGACCGCACCCTGCCGGGCCGGCACCGCCGCTACGTCGACCGGATCGCCGCGGCGGGCGGGGCGCTGCTCACCGTCGTCGACGACATCCTCGACTTCTCGCGCATCGAGGCCGGCGGCATCGCCTTGTCCGAGGTGCCCTTCGCCCCGGCGGCGCTCGTCGACAACGCCGCCTCGATCGTGCGCGGCCTGTCCGAGCCCAAGGGCCTCGCCCTCGACGTCGCGCTCGATCCCGCCGTGCCGGACTGGGTCCGGGGCGATCCCGACCGCCTGCGCCAGATCCTGCTCAACCTCCTCAACAACGCCGTCAAGTTCACCCCCGCCGGCCGGGTCGCCGTGCGGGTCGAGGCGGAAGGGGGGAGCCTGCGCTTCTGCGTCAGCGATACCGGCATCGGCATCGCCCCCGAGCAGCACGGCCGGCTGTTCCAGCGCTTCAGCCAGGTCGACGGCTCGATCCGGCGGCAATACGGCGGCAGCGGCCTGGGGCTCGCCATCTGCAAGGGCCTGGTCGAGCTGATGGGCGGCACGATCGGCGTCGAGAGCCGGCCGGGCGCCGGCTCGACCTTCTGGTTCCGGGTGCCGCTGCCGCCCTGCCCGGCTCCGGCCGCGGAGGCCGCGGAGGGCCGGCCCCGGCCGGTGCACCCGGCCCGCCTACTGCTGGTCGAGGACGTGCCGATCAACCAGGACCTCGCCCGGGCGGTGCTCGAGGCGGAGGGCCACGGCGTCGACGTCGCGGGAGACGGCACGGCGGCGATCGAGGCGGTGCGGGCGAAGACGTACGACCTCGTGCTGATGGACGTGCAGATGCCCGGCATGGACGGGCTCACCGCCACCCGGACGATCCGGGCGATGCCGGGCCCCGCCGGCACCGTGCCGATCGTCGCGATGACCGCCAACGTGCTGCCGGCCCAGATCGAGACCTTCCGGGCCGCCGGCATGGACGGCCATGTCGGCAAGCCGTTCAAGCGCGCCGAGCTCGCCGCGGCGATCGCCCGCCACCGTGCCGACGGCGGCGAGACCGCCCCGGTCCCGACGCTGGTCGACGTCGAGGCCTTCGCGGCGGCCCGCTCGCTGATGGGACGCGAGCGGATCGACGGCCTGCTCGGCATGCTGGCGAGCGAGCTCGATCGGCGCTTCCGCTCCCGCAGCAGCGACCGCGCCGGCCTCGCCCACGACGCCCACGCGATGATCTCGGCCGCCGGCCTCCTCGGCTTCACCGGCCTGTCCGACCTCTGCCGCGAGATCGAGGAGGCCTGCCTCTCGGGCGCCGACTTGCCCGACCTGCAGCGCCGGATCGACGCGGCGCGGGCGGCGGCGCTCGACCAGATCGAGACCTTGCGGGCGGCCTGACCGCGAGCCGCGCCCCGCGGTTCCTCCGCGCCCTCCCTCGGATGCCGACGCGGCCGCCGTCCGGGAAACAGCAGGGTGGAGCGGGGCTTTCAGTCCGCTCCGTCCCGCACCGCCAGATCGTGACGCACCGCCGCGGCATCGGCCACCCGGCCCCCCGCCTCCTCGATCGCCCGGCGCGCCGCCGCCACCCAGGCCCGGTTGCCCTGCGGGCTGCCCCAGGGCGCGTCCTCGAGCCCGACCCGGACATGCCCGCCCCGCGCCACCGCCGCCGGCACCAGCGGCAGGATGTCGACGCCGAGCCCCGCCACCATCCAGGGCGCGCCGGGCGCGCATTCGGCGAGCAGGGCCAGATGCGCGTCGAGATAGGCCGGCCGCGGCGGGAAGCCCCAGGCGAACTCGTCCGAGAACATGAAGCGGTAGACCGGCACCGGCGGGCGCGGCTCCAGGGCGGCGAGCGCCGCGCCCAGGCGGGTGAAGCCCGGCTCGTAGATGGCGTAGCCAGGCCGGATCCGGTGCGTGCGGGCGATGCGCAGGCCCTCGCGGATGTCGGGCATCGGGTTCTGGTAGAGGAAGCCGCTCTCCGGGGCCGACGCCTCGTCGTAGCGCAGGAAGGTGGTCGAGCCGGGATCGCACACCGCCCACTCGATCAGGCCGCGGCGGGCCAGCTCCTCGGTGTGGGCGTAGCGGCTCGCCGCGCTCGCGGCGTAGTCCGAGCCCGCCAGCGGGATCGTCGGGTAGACGATCACGTCGGCCTTCGCCCGGATGCCCTCGATGATGCGGGCATAGGTCTCCCAGGCGTCGTTCTGGCGCCCGGTCGCGGGATCGTAGGCGTGGACGTGGACGATCGCGGCGCCTTCCGCGGCGGCCGCCAGCCCGTCGGCCACCACCTCCGCGACGGTGATCGGGATGCCGGGCTGGCGCTCGCGCCCCCACGGCCCGTTGAGCGCCGCCTCGATCCAGATCTGCGCCATCGCGCGCCTCCCCCGCTTTTGCCGGCATCATGCGCCGGCGGCGCGCCGCTGTCTCCCGTGACGGCTCGGCTCTTGCAGACGATAAGGAGCTAACAACCCCGGGAGGATTCCGATGCCGACGCACCGCGCAAGCGCCACCTCGTTCGACGGGACGCGGTGAGCCGATGGACCTGCGCTTCGACGACCTCTCCCCCCGCGACCGCTACCGCCTGCTCACCGCCCTGGTGACGCCCCGGCCGATCGCCCTCGTGACCACGCGCTCGGGCGCCGGCCTCGACAACGCGGCGCCGATCAGCTTCTTCCAGGTGCTCGCCGAGGAGCCGCCGGTCGTGGCGCTCAGCTTCAACCTGCGCTCCGACGGCACGCTCAAGGACACGCCCCGCGCCATCGCCGAGACCGGCGAGTTCGTGGTCAACCTCGTCGACGAGGCGCTGATCCCGGCGATGACGGTCTGCGCCGCCGAGTTCCCGCCCGGGGAGAGCGAGATCCCGGCCGCGGGGCTGACGCTCCTGCCCTGCACCGGTGTCGCGCCGCACCGGATCGCCGAGGCGCCGGCGAGCCTCGGCTGCCGCACCCACACGGTGATCGACCTCTCGCCCGAGCGCCGGATCGTCCTCGGGCAGGTCGTGTCGCTGCATGCCCGGGACGACCTCTTCACGCCGGACGGGCGCCACCTGCGCGACGGCGCCTTCCTGCCGGTGGGGCGCCTCTACGGCGACCTCTACGTCCGCACCGGGGACCGCGTCGCGGTGCCCCGGATCGCCTACGAGGACGTCACGCCCTGACCGCGTCCGGCACGCCGAACACCGCGAGCGTGGTCTCGCCGGCCGAGAGGCGCTTCTCCCAGCCGATCTCGGCCCGGGCCCGCTCCTCGGCCCTGGCGATCAGGCCCTCGGCGGCGTCCCGCGGGATCACCACGACGCCGTCGTCGTCGGCGAGGATCAGGTCGCGGGGATGGACCGTGGCGCCGCCGATCGTCGCGACCGCGTCGACGGTGCCGCCGTCCTTCGAGGCCGGGCCGCGGGCGGTGACGTGGCGGGTGAACACCGCGAAATCGCCCCAGCCGCCGAGGATGCCGGTGTCGCGCACCGCCCCGTCGGCGACGAGCCCGACGATCCCCTTGCGGCGCGCCGCCGTCGAGAGCAGGTCGCCGATCATCGCGACGTCGCTCCGTCCCCCGGCATCGATCACCACCACGTCGCCGGCCTGCGCCACCGCGATGGCGTGGTGGACGGCGCCGTAATCCTTCGGATCGCACACGGCCGTCACGGCGCTGCCGAGGAGCGCCGGCCCGCCGGCGATGCGCCGCAGCGGCCGGATCGCCGGATCGACCTGGGTGCGGCCCTCCAGGAGGTCGACCACCACCGCCACCGGCACGGCGGCAAAGCGCGCGATCAGGTCGGCGTCGAGGCGGGGCGGGGTTCTCGCGATGATGCGGGTCGGCATGGCGTCTCCTCCTCGGCCGTCCTCGGCTGCGCGGCCGTTTTCGGCCGCGCGGGCGTCTTGGCTTTGCGGCCGGTGCCCGATCTCTATAGGCTGCCCGTCAACGCGCCGACAGGCGCGACGACACGAGGGCCCCCGCGCGAGGGGCACCGGGGAGGAATGCGATGGGGGAGGGCGGATACGCCCCGGGCGTGCGGCGGCTCGAGGGCAAGGTCGCGCTGCTGTTCGGCGCCGGCTCGTCCGGGCCCGGCTGGGGCAACGGCAAGGCCGCGGCGGTGACCTTCGCGCGCCACGGCGCCCGGGTGGTCTGCGTCGACCTGCGGCGCGAGGCGGCCGAGGAAACCGCCGAGATCATCCGGCGCGAGGACGGGGCCGCCACGGCCGCTGCCTGCGACGCCACCGATTCGGCCGCGGTCGCCGCCCTCGTCGCCGAGGTGATGGCCGCGCAGGGGCGCATCGACATCCTGCACAACAATGTCGGCTACGCGCAGATGGGCGGGCCGATCGAGCTGACCGAGGCCGAGTGGCACCGCGCCCTCGACCTCAACCTCACCACCTGCTTCCTCACCTGCAAGCACGTCCTGCCGCACATGCTGGCGCAGCGCGCGGGCAGCATCGTCAACATCTCGTCGACGGCGGCGATCCGCTACACCGGCTATCCCTACGCGGCCTACTACGCCGCCAAGGCGGCGGTGAACAACTTTACCCTCGGGCTGGCGCTGCAATACGCGGGCGACGGCATCCGGGTGAACGCGATCATGCCCGGGCTGATGAACACCCCGCTGATCCACCATCAGATCTCGGGCCAGTACCGGGATGCCGACGAGATGGTGCGGGCCCGCGACGCCGCCTGCCCGATGGGCCGGATGGGCACCGCCTGGGACGTCGCCAACGCGGCGCTCTTCCTCGCCTCCGACGAGGCGGCCTACATCACCGGCGTGGCTCTGCCCGTCGACGGCGGCCTGACCGGGAGGGCGGCATGACGCAACAGGCCGCCTCCGACCTGCTCTGGCACCACTGGCGCGAGGGCCGCCTCCTCGCCGCCCTGCCGCCGGACCTCGCCCCCGCCGACCGCGAGGCGGCCTACCGCATCCAGGCCCTGCTGGAATCGCGCAGCGCCGAACCCCTCTACGGCTGGAAGATCGCCGCGACGAGCCTCGCCGGCCAGCGCCATATCGGCGCCGACGGGCCGCTCGCCGGGCGGCTCCTCGCCGAGCGGGTGCTGCCGGCGGACGCTCCCGTCCCGCTCGCGGGCAACCAGATGCGGGTGGCCGAGCCCGAGATGGCCTTCCGCATGGGCGCCGACCTGCCGCCCCGCGCGGAGCCCTATACCGTCGCCGAGGTGATGGCGGCGGTGGACACCGCCCATCCGGCGATCGAATTTCCGGATTCGCGCCTGGAGGCGTTCGAACGGGCCGGGGAGGCGGCGCTGATCGCCGACAATGCCTGCGCCCACCTCTTCGTCCTCGGTCCTCCGGCGCCGGAAGGCTGGCGCGCCCTCGACCTCGCCGCGATGCCGACCCGGATCGGCGCCGAGGGGCGGGCGCCCTATGAGGGCCGCGGCGGCAACGCCCTCGACGACCCGCGGCTCGCGCTGACCTGGCTCGCCAACGCCCTGTCGAGGCAGGGGATCACCCTGCGCCGGGGCGAGGTCGTGACCACCGGCACCACCACGGTGCCGCTGCCGGTCGAGGCGGGGGATGTGGTGCGGGCGGAACTCGGGGGATTGGGGGAGCTGACGGTGCGGGTCGGGGTGTAGTCTTGGGCGCGCGAGGGTTGCAGCGGTGCTCGACCCTCGATCGGTCATCCGCTGGCGCCCCGTGCCGCGCTAAGATCGAACATTGTCCTCTGAAGCGATCCGAAGCCCGGCATCTATCGCAATAAAAAAAGGGGGGATGCGGGCTTGCCCGCATCCCCCCTGCTTCATCCCCTCCGGTCAGAACCGGCCTTAGGCCGCCTTCACCCCCTTCAGGAACACCGCCACCTCCCGCTCCAGCTCGCCGGCATAGCGCCCGAGCCGGTCGGCGGCGCCGAGCACCTCGGCGGCGGCGGCCCCCGTGCTGCCGGCCTCGCGCTGCACCGCGCCGATGCCGGTCGTCACGGCCTGCGTCCCTTGTGCCGCGTGCTGGACGTTGCGGGCGATCTCCTGGGTCGCCGCGCCCTGCTGGTCGACGGCGCCGGCCACGCCCTCGGCGATCTCCGACATCCGCTCGATCACGCCCGAGATCTCCCGGATCGCCTGCACGACGCCGCCGGTGGTGTCCTGGATGTGGCCGATCTGCTGGGCGATCTCCGCGGTGGCGCGGCTCGTCTGGCTGGCGAGTTCCTTGACTTCCGCCGCGACGACCGCGAAGCCGCGGCCCGCCTCGCCGGCCCGGGCCGCCTCGATGGTGGCGTTGAGCGCGAGCAGGTTGGTCTGGGAGGCGATCGAGGAGATCAGCGCCACGATGTCGCCGATCTGGTCGGCGGACTTCACCAGCCGCTGCACCGTCTCGTCGGTGCGGCGCGCCTGGTCGACCGCGTCGCGGGCGATGTCGGAGGACTGGGCCACCTGGGCGGCGATGCCGCCGATCGAGACCGAGAGCTCCTCGCTCGCCGCCGCCACCATCTGGACGTTGGCGAGCGTCTGCTCGGCGGCGCCCGCCACCTCGGCCGAGCGGCCGTTGGTGGTCTCGGCGGCCTCGGTCATCGCCCGGGCGGTCGCCTCCATGCCGGTGGCGGCCTCGCCCAGCGTCTCGGTCATCGCCACCACGTTGGCCTCGAACGAACGGGTCACGGCGTCGAGGCGTGCGGCGCGCTCGGCCTTGGCGGCGGCCTCCTCGGCGGCTGCCCGGTCGGCGTCCCGCTTGGCGAGCAGGGCCTCGCGGAACACCCGCACGGTGGCCGCCATGGCGCCGATCTCGTCGCGGCGTCCCTGCGCCGGCACCTCGGTGGCGAGGTCGCCGTCGGCGAGCTTGCGCATCGCGCCCGAGAGCTGGTCGATCGGTCGGGTGATGCCGCGCCCGATCAGGAGGGCCAGCGCCGCCCCGATGGCGCAGGCCAGCGCCACGCCGCCGGCGAGCAGCCACAGCGCCCGGTCGCGCTCCGCCGCGAGCTGGGAGAGTTCGCCGGCACCGATGCCCTCGGCGGCCGAGACCAGCTCGCCCGAGCGCCGGTCGAGGTCGGCAAGGATCGCCGCCTGCGCGGCGTTGGCCTTCACGATCTCCGGGATGCTGTCCTTGAAGCCGCGCACCTTGGCGCCGAGGTCGCGCAGGACGGCCTGGGCGGCGGCGTCGATGTCGCCGTACAGGATGGTCTCGGCGTGGTCGATGAGGGCGGCGGCGGTGGTGTCGAGGTCCTTGGCGGCCGCGGCATCCCGGGCGAGGATCAGGCGCTGCTCCAGGACCTGCGCCTCCTTGGCGGCGGTGATCGCCTTGCCGCTCGCGGTGAGCAGGCCGGTCGCGGAGGCGACCCGGTCCTGCTGGGTGCGCAGGGTGACCTGGGCGGCCGTCTGGGCGTTGTTCTGGGCCTGCTCGATCTGGCGCAGGCCGACGATCAGGCTGCCGAACAGCGGCGCGAGCTCCTCGGCGCGCTCGGCCTTGCCGCCCGGTCCGATCGGGCTCTCGATCTTGGCCTTGTACTCGTCGAGGGCCACCAGCGCCGGCTCGACCGCCTCGGTCGAGGTCATCGCGCCGAGGCGGCGCAGCAGCACCGCGACGGAATTCACCTTCGATTGCAGCTCCAGCGCGCCGTCGTCGCCCTCGCCCGACAGGAAGCCGACCTGCAGCACCTGCATCTCGAGGGCCGAGCGGATCGCGAAGGCGACCACGACGCCGGTGCTGGTGGCGCTCTTCTGGTCGGTCAGGGCGCGGTCGAGGGCCTTGCCGGCATCCGCCAGCTGGCGCTCCTGCGCCGCGCCGATGCCGGCGGCGGTCGCCTGCAGCTCGGCGATCAGGGCGGCGTGGCGGTCCTGGAGCGAGCGCGTCTCGGTCTTCTGGCTGCCGAAGGCCTTGATGGCGGCCTCGAACCCGTCGAGGGCCGTGCCGATGCCGGCGGCGGAGGCGGCCGCCTTCGGATCGCCCGCGAGGCGGCCCGCGAAGGCGACCGCGCTCTCCCGCACCCGCGCGATCGCGGCCCGCAGGGCCTCCTCCCGGCGCGTGTCCTCGCTCTTCAGGGCCCGGTCGGTGGCCAGCGCGAGATCGCCGATCTCGCTCGCCAGCATCTGGGCGGCATTGGCCGTGTCGACCCGCCGGGCGAAGCCCGTCAGGGTGTGCCAGCCGGTCGCCGCAACCGCGACCGTCAGCAGGAGGATGAGGCCGAATCCCCCGAATACGCGCGCCCTGATGGACATTCTTTTGTATCTCCACGTCGCGGAAACGCTAACGGGGAGTCCTGAAGCAATCCCTACTATACGGGCGCAACCATGGGTTGATCCCATGGTTCTCGATTTGTCGTCGCCAGGCCGCATCGCGGCCGAGCGACCGTTCTTCAGGGAATGAGCCGGTCGGCCCGCAGGCGCTCGAACAGATCGCGGAAGGCGTCGTCGGTGGGTTGGTAGTCGAGGAAGCCGAGGCGGCGGCTCTTGCCCATGTCGGTGACGACCTCGATCGGCCGGCCGAGATCCGCGTCGGTGTGCCAGGGCGAGGCGAGACGGTCGAGCCGTGGCTCGGCGAGGCCGTGCCTCTCCGCGATCTTAGCCCAGAGCGGGGCGTCGCCCTCCATCTGCCGCTCCAGCGGCCGTACGGTCCCGTCGAAGGGCGCCGGTTCGATCCCGAACCAGGCCGCGATCCGGCCCCACATCCAGCTCCAGCGGAAGACGTCGCCGTCCACCACGTTGAAGTCCTGGTTCTGCGCCTGCGGCGCCGTCGAGGCCCAGAGCAGGTGGCGGGCGAGGAGCCGCGCGTCGGTCATGTCGGTCAGGCCGTTCCACTGCATGGCCGAGCCGGGGAAGCGGAACGGCCGCCCGGTCTCGCGGCAGAGCGTGGCGTAGACGGCGAGCGTGGTGCCCATGTTCATCGCGTTGCCGACCGCCTTGCCGATGATCGTGTGCGGGCGATGCACGCTCCACGAGAACCCGTCGCGCCCGGCCGCGGCGAAGACCTCGTCCTCCTGCGCGTAGTAGAAGTTCTCGACCGGCAGCCGTCCCTGCTCCTCGCGGAACGGGGTCTGGGGCACCGCGCCCTTCCCGTAGGCCTCGAACGGCCCGAGATAGTGCTTGAGGCCGGTCACCAGGGCGGCGTGGCGCAGGGTGCCGGCCGGCCGCAGGGCGTCGAGGAGGTTGCGCACCATCGCGCCGTTGACCCGGATCATCTCGGCCTCGGTCGGCCGGCGCATCCAGGTCGACAGCACCAGGCGGGTCGGGCGGTGCGGGGCGAGCGCCGCCCTCAGGCTCTCCGGGTCCTGCAGGTCGGCGACCACGGGCGTCACGCCCTCCTGCGCGGTCGGGCTGCGAGCGAGCCCCAGCACTGTCCAGCCAGCCTCGCGCATCACCGCCGCGGCAGCGCTGCCGACGATGCCGCTGGCGCCGGCGATCAGCACGGTTTCCGTCATGTCCACGTCCTTTGTGAGAGCCTTCTCGCCGGGACAACGCGGGCGGGGCGGATGGGTCCCTTCGGGCCGTCCGGCCGGCGGCTCTCCCATCAATGACGGTGGCCGGGGAACGGATCGCTCGAATGCGAGCGATGTCCTGAACCATGTCGCCATGCATCCGCGGTACGCTCGCGGCCTCGGGAGACTTCCGATGAACGACGCCCTCCGTACCGCGACCTCCGGCCTCCTGGCCGCATCCCGCCGGTTCGACATGGCCGCCGGGCGCCTCGCCCGGGCGGGGACCGGCCCCGATCCGGCCGGAAACGACCTCGCCACTGCCGCAGACTTGGTAGGCGCTCGCATGCAGGTCCGCCTCAACGCCGCGACCTTGAGGGCTGCCGACGACGTCGCGCGCCGCCTTCTCGACGTGAGGGCATAACTTCCTCGCCTAAGCCGCGGAGGGGGTGGAGCCCCGCGCCCCGAGCCGCGTTCCTCGATGCGGCAGCGGGGCCCGAGGCGCCCGGACGTGCCGGCGGAGGCGCCCGTGGGTCAGCTCGTCACGGCGGATGAAGACACCGCATCGAAGCCGGCGGCGCAGGAGCCGGGCGGGCGCCTGAAGCCCGCCCTGGTGCTCGGCGCCCTCGGGGTCGTCTACGGCGACATCGGCACGAGCCCGCTCTACGCCTTCAAGGAGGCGGTGCGGGCGGCCGGCCACGGCCAGGCCGAGCCCGCCGCGGTGATCGGCGCGGTGTCGCTGATCCTGTGGGCGCTCCTCGTCGTCGTGTCGCTCAAATACGCGGTGCTGATCCTGCGCGCGGACAACCACGGCGAGGGCGGCATCGTGGCGATGCTGGCGCTGCTCGGCGCCCGCCACGCCGAGCCGCACAGCCGCGCCGGGCTTCTCCTGGTGGTCGGCCTCGTCGGCGCCGCGCTGCTTTACGGCGACGGGGCGATCACCCCGGCGATCTCGGTGCTCAGCGCCGTCGAGGGGCTGAAGGTCGAGGCGCCGGGCCTCGCCCGCGCGGTGGTGCCGATCACCCTCGTCATCCTGGTCGGGCTCTTCGTGATCCAGAGCAAGGGCGCGGCCTTCATCGGGCGGATCTTCGGGCCGGTGATGCTGGTCTGGTTCGCGGTCCTGGCGCTGCTGGGCCTCGGCGGCATCCTGCACGCGCCGCAGATCCTCGCCGCGCTCAATCCCCTGAAGGCGGTCGAGTTCCTGACCCATGCGGGCTGGCACGTCAGCTTCGCGATGATCGGCGCCGCCTTCCTGGCGGTCACCGGCGGCGAGGCGATGTATGCCGATCTCGGCCATTTCGGCGCCCGGCCGATCCGGCTCGCCTGGTTCGGCCTGGTGCTGCCGGCCCTGGTGATCAACTATTTCGGGCAGGGCGCCGTGCTGCTGGCCGAGCCCGACGCGATCGAGAATCCATTCTATCACCTCGCCCCCGACTGGGCGCACTATCCCCTGATCGGGCTGGCGACCGTTGCCACCGTCATCGCCTCGCAGGCGATCATCTCGGGCGTGTTCTCGCTGACCCAGCAGGCGATCCAGCTCGGCTTCCTGCCCTTCATCCGCATCGTCCACACCGCCCGCGACGCGCAGGGCCAGATCTACGTGCCGGCGGTGAACTGGCTCCTCGCCGCCGCCACCCTGAGCGCCGTCCTGATCTTCGAGACCTCGGACGCGCTCGCCGGCGCCTACGGCATCGCGGTCTCGCTGCTGATGGCGATCACGACGTTGCTCGCCGCCCTCATCGCCCGGCGTTGGGGCTTCAACCCTCTGCTGGTCCTCGCGGTCAACGGCGTGTTCCTGCTGATCGACCTCGTGTTCCTGGCCGCCAACAGCGTGAAGGTGTTCGAGGGCGGCTGGTACCCGCTCGTGCTCACCGCCATCGTCGCCGTGACGATGCTGACCTGGCTCCAGGGCACGCGGCTGATCGAGGCCCACCGGGTCGGCGCCCGCCAGGACGAGGGCGCGTTCCTGGCAGCCCTTCAGGCGCAGCCGCCGATCCGCCTGCCCGGGGCGGGGGCGTTCCTGTCGGCGGCCACCAAGGGCATCCCGCTCCACATGACCCGGTTCCTGGAGCGCAGCCATGCCCTGCCGGCCCGCTGCACCATCGTCACCGCGCTCTACGAGGAGAAGCCGGTGGTGCCCGCACCTGAGCGCGCCGAGGTGACCCGGATCGCCCCCGACCTCTACCGCGTCACGCTCCGCTACGGCTTCATGGAGGACGCTTCGATCCCCGACGGCCTCGCCTGCGCGGTCGCCCATCGCGGCCTGCCGGCCGACTTCATCGAGGACGTCACGGTCTTCGTCGGCCACGAGACGGTCATCCCCAAGCGCGACCACCGCGGCATGGCGGCATGGCGCGAGACCCTGTTCGCCTTCATGATGCGCAACGGCGAGCGCACCGGCGCCTTCTTCTGCGTGCCGGCCCGGCAGGTGGTGGAGGTGGGGACGGAGATCGAGATCTGACGCGTGTCCGGGGTCAAGGCGCCCGCCCGCTCGCGGGCCGCTCCCCGAGCGTTGCAGCGAGGCGCAGCAGGTAGCCGTCCGGGTCCTGCACCAGGAACTGGCGCTGGCCGACCTCGATCGCGCCGGCCCGATACCATTTGTCCTCGACCGCCATGTAGAGCGGCCAGCCCGCGGCCTCGAGCCGGTTCAGGATCGGCTCGACCGCCGGGACCCCGATCTCGAAGTTGATGCCGCGCCCGAGCGGCGCTTCCAGCGGCCCGGTCAGCCATTGTCGTGACGAAGAATTGCGCGTCTCCAGCATCACCTGCGCCCCCTCGAGGTCGAGATAGGCGAAGCCATCCTCCGGCCGGTCGAAGGCGACGCGGAAGCCGATCAGGTTGACCCAGAAGTGAAGGCTCGCCGCGAGGTCGGTGATCAGGAGTTCCGGGGTCAGCCGCGCGAAGGTGAAGGCCATGTCCGTATCCCATCCCCGCCCGGCCATTAGCGCCGGTTGACCTCATGCTGCCGATCCGTGACGCTTGCCGCAACGGCGCCCGCAACGTGCGCCGAGGGAAACGCCGAGGGCGGCCGGCGGCCGCCCGGGGGAGGGGACATGAGCCTGTACCACAAGCTCGCCGCGCGGGCGGAAGCCGGGAATCCGGTGCGGATCGGGGTGATCGGGGCCGGCAAGTTCGGTTCGATGTTCCTGTCGCAGGCGCCGCGCACGCCGGGGCTGCACGTCGTCGGCATCGCCGACCTCGATCCGCAGCGGGCGCGGGCCGCGCTCGCCCGGGTCGACTGGCCGGCGGAGCGCTACGGCGCGAGGAGCGTCGCCGAGGCGTTGCGCGAGGGCACGACCTTCCTCACCGACGACGCGGAAGGCCTGATTGCTGCCGACGGGATCGAGGTGATCGTCGAGGCGACGGGCCATCCGGGCGCGGGCATCCGCCACGCGCTCGCCTGCTGCCGGCACAAGCGCCACATCGTGATGGTCAACGTCGAGGCCGACGCGCTGGCCGGCCCGCTCATCGCCCGCCGGGCGGCGGAGGCCGGGATCGTCTATTCCTTCGCCTATGGCGATCAGCCCGCGCTCATCGCCGAGATCGTCGACTGGGCCCGCACGGCGGGGTTTCGCGTGGTCTGCGCCGGCAAGGGCACCAAGTACCTGCCGGTCTACCACGCCTCGACCCCCGACACGGTGTGGGGCCATTACGGCTTCACCGAGGAGCAGGTCGCCGGCGGCGACTTCAACCGGCAGATGTTCAACTCCTTCCTCGACGGCACCAAGTCGGCGCTGGAGATGGCGGCGGTGGCCAATGCCTGCGAGCTGACGCCGCCGCCCGCCGGCCTCGCCTTCCCGGCTTGCGGCGTCGACGACCTGCCGACCCTGCTGCGCCCGCGATCGGCCGGCGGCATTTTGCCGGTGGACGGGACGGTCGAGGTGGTGTCGTCGCTGGAGCGCGACGGCCGCCCGGTCTTCCGCGACCTGCGCTGGGGCGTCTACGCCACCTTCGAGGCGCCCTCCGACTACGTCCGCAAGTGCTTTGCGGAGTACGGCCTGAAGACCGACCCGACCGGGCGCTACAGCGCGATGTACAAGCCCTACCACCTGATCGGGCTCGAACTCGGCTTGTCGGTCGCCAGCATCGCGGTCCGGGGCGAGCCCACCGGCACGACCCGAGGCTTCTCCGGCGACGTGGTGGCGACCGCCAAGCGCGACCTGAAGGCCGGCGAGCGCCTGGACGGTGAGGGGGGCTACACCGTCTACGGCCGGCTGATGCCGGCGCGGGACTCGCTCGCGGCCGGTGGCCTGCCGATCGGGCTGGCGCACGGCCTCACCCTCACCCGCCCGGTCGCCGCCGGGCAGCCGGTCGCCTGGGACGACGTGTCGTTCTCGGCCGACGACCCGGCGATCCGGTTCCGGCGGGAGATGGAAGACGTGTTTCGCGGGGAGGTCGGCGCGGCCTGATCCGGGCCCCGGCGTCATTCCGCGCAGGAATGATGTCGTTCCGCAGCGGTCTTGGACAGGGAGGAGCCGCGTCTGCAGGATCGCGGCCAAGATCGCAGGCGACCGGCCGGCCGGGGCGCCGCCCCGGCCGACGCCGCCACCGGGGGCTCCCGCGTGAGGCCTGCGAGACGACCGGAGGAACGACCCCATGAGTCTCATCACCCTGCGCGCGGATGCGCGGTCCGAAACCCCGCCCGCGGCGATACTGGCCCCACCCGACGACGCGGCGCGCCGGCGCGGCGTCGTCGCCGCGGTGATCGGCAACACCCTCGAATTCTACGACTTCACCACCTACGCGTTCTTCGCCGTCGCGATCGGCCGGACCTTCTTCCCGGCCGGCGACGCTTGGGTCAGCCTGCTCGCCTCGGTGGCGACCTTCGGCATCGGCTTCGTCACGCGGCCGATCGGCGGCGTGGTCATCGGCGCCTATGCCGACCGGGCCGGGCGCAAGCCCGCCATGATGCTGACCATCGCCCTGATGGCGGTCGGCATGCTGATGCTGGCGCTGACCCCCGGCTACGCGACGATCGGCATGGCGGCGCCGGTTCTGGTGGTGATCGGGCGCCTGATCCAGGGCTTCGCGCTCGGCGGTGAGGTCGGCCCCTCGACCGCCTACCTCATCGAGAGTGCGCCCCCGGGCCGGCGCGGCCTCTATGCCAGCTGGCAGATCGCCAGCCAGGGCCTCGCGACGCTCTGCGCCGGCACGGTCGGCGTGCTGCTGTCGCTGGGCCTGAGCCCCGACCAGATGCAGGACTGGGGCTGGCGGATCCCGTTTCTCCTCGGCCTGCTCATCATCCCGGTCGGACTCTACATTCGCCGGGCGATGCCCGAGACCGCGGGCGAGAGCGCCGGCCCCGCCGAGGCGACCACCGGCGCGGTGCTCGTGCGGCTGCTGCGTAACCACGGACGCACCCTGGCGCTGGTCGTGCCGATCCTGCTCTGCGGCACGGTCTCGACCTATGTCGGCAACTACATGACCACCTACGCGATCACGACGCTGAAGCTGCCGGCGGGCCTCTCCATCGCCGCGACGGCGGTGGTGGGCGCCTGCATCCTGGTCTTCGCCGTGCTGGCGGGCCTCCTCTGCGACCGCTACGGCCGGCGCCGGGTGATGATCGTGCCACGGGTGCTGCTGCTCGTCGCCGCCTATCCGGCCTTCCTGCTGATGACCCGGGTGCCCGGCCCGGCGACGCTGCTCGGCATGTCGGCGCTGCTGGCGGCCCTCAGCGCCATGAGCGCCGCCGCGAGCCTGGTGGCGATCCCCGAATTGCTGCCGCGCAGCGTGCGCAGCGCCGGCCTCTCGGTCGCCTACGCCTTCGTCGTCACGGTGTTCGGCGGCACGACGCAGCTGGTGGTGACCTGGCTCATCGGCGTCACCGGCGATCCCCTCGCCCCCGCCTGGTACGTCATCGCGACGAGCTTGGTGGGCGTCGCCGCGATGCTCGCCACCCCCGAGACGAAGGAGGCGGTGCTCGCCGCATAGGTTGGCGCGTGGCGGCCCGGGCCGGAATCCGGTCGATCGTGGCCATAGGACAGGCCGCTCTCCGCCCACAATGGCCATTTCGGATGTCGCGATTGAGTGTCGGAAAACAGGTGTTTTCCGACATCCAAGATGGTCATTCGGGCATGTTGGCTGACGCCTGACGCCTGACGCTGACGAGCGCTTCATGGGTCTGCTGGCGACCCATCTCAGACGTTGCGATCCTCCACTCCCGACCTGAAGGACGCGGACGATCGAACGTCGATTGAGATTATGGCTGGTCGAGGCGCTGCTTGGCTTCCGCCGTTGCCGGGGCGAACAGATTGACGAGCGTGCCGTCCGGGTCGCGCAGCAGCAGGGAGCGGTTGCCCCATGGCATCGTCGTCGGCGGTTGCACCAGCGCCGAACCAAGGTCGGGCGCGAGCCGTGCGTATTCCGCGTCGACATCCCCGACCCGGAACTCAATGATCGCGCTGCGGTTGGCCGCCGCCTGGGCGACGGCGTCACCGCCGAACAGCGCCAGGGTGCGCGTGCTGCCGATCGCCAGCGTCGCACCCGTCGTGCGCAACTCGGCGAAGTCAGGCGTGTAGCGGGTGGCGGGGAGCCCCGTCACCGCCTCGTAGAATGCGACGAGACGATCAACGTCGGCGGTGACGATGCGGGTTGAGGCGAGATGCACGCTGTCCTCCGGAACGGCCGCGGCATTGACGCCGCGGAGCATGGGCGTAACCGAACCCTGCTGACACCGTCCTGTCAGCAGGGATGAGCCGATGCGTCGCGCCGATCGCCTGTTCCAGATCATCCAGATCCTGCGCCGCTCGGCGCGACCGATCACGGCCTCGATGCTGGCGGCCGAACTCGAAGTGACGGTCCGCACCGTCTACCGCGACGTCGCGGACCTGATCGCGCAGCGCGTGCCGATCCGGGGTGAAGCAGGGGTGGGTTACGTCATCGACCGCGACTACGACATGCCGCCGTTGATGCTCAGCGTTGACGAGTTGGAGGCGGCGGTGCTGGGTGCGCAATGGGTCGCAGATCGCGGCGATCCAGTGCTGGCGAACGCGGCGCGCGATCTGCTCGCCAAGATCGCCAACGTCGTTCCCGACCATCTCCGCCCATTCGTTGCCGATCCGGGCGTTGGCGCTGCTCCCGCCCGCGCCACGTTCGTCGATGGCCTCGACATGGCGCGGCTGCGTGCCGCGATCCGTGCGGGGTGCAAGGTGCGCATCCGCTACCGCGATGAGGCTGGCCGCGCGAGCGAGCGCGTCGTCTGGCCGGTGATCGTCGGCTACGCCGACACCGTCCGCCTGCTTGCCGCGTGGTGTGAACTCCGACGAGCCTTCCGTCACTTCCGCGCCGACCGTATCGAGACCGCGGTCTTCCTCGACGAACGTTTCGAGCGACGGCCAGCCGATTTGCGGCGGGATTGGAAGTGCCACTTCGAGGCCGAGCGTGGCGTGCGCTTGCCCTGAATGGCTGACTGACCGTGGATCGTAGGACATCCAGAGCGGCGAGGCTGGGTCGGATGCGGAACGTCCGCTCCCGAGCAAGGAGCCAAGGTCCGCTCCCAACCCCCAGCGGTCATTCGGCAGGTCCGAGCTCGTGTACGGCAAACATGTGTTTCAGGGCGGGGTGCCGGCCAGCCGAACAGACGACCCATCTCCGCCATGAGACTTGCGCGACAAACCCTGTCGGATTGATGCCGTATACGGAAACCTGGCTTGGAGGGTTTGTCGGACAGGCCGGTCAGGGACATCTGGGCGCCGAGCGCCGAGCGCCGAGCGCCGAGCGCCGAGCGCCGAGCGCCGAGCGCCGAGCGCCGATCTCCGCCCTCCGAAGCCGCTCGCATGGTCGAGCCCTCCACAGTTGAGCCCTAAACCTCGAACTCCCGGTCCACCGGCACCTGCATGCCGGTGACCAGAGCATTGGTCGTGTTCGCCATCCCGATCACCGCCAGCAATTCCCCGTGCTGCGCCTCGGTCATGCCCTTGGCCCGCGCGGCGGCGGTGTGGGAGTGGATGCAGTAGCTGCAGCCGTTGGCGGTCGAGACCGCGATGTAGATCAGTTCCTTGGTGAGCGGGTCGAGGGCGCCGTCGGCGGCCATCACCTGCTTGAGGTCGGCCCAGGTCCGCTCCAGCACCGCCGGATGGTTGGCAAGCGCGCGCCAGAAATTGTTGATGAAGTCCGAGCGGCGCACGGCCCGAATGTCGTCGAACACCGCCTTGACGCGGGGATGGCCCTCGGCCTCCGCGTCGCTCCACAGTCTCACGGTCGCCATGCTGGTCCTCCCGAGGAAACCGGCATGGTCGGACAGGGCGCGGCCGACGTCGAGGGGGTCAGCGCCGCGCCGCGGCGTCGAAGCCGTCCGGCACCCGGCCCGACGGGGTGGCGAGCGCGTAGGGGCCGCGGGCGAGGAACCGGCCCGAGCCGGGCTCCGCCAGCACCCGTCCGTCGCGCACGGCGATCTCGCCGCGCCGGATCGTCATCGTGGGCAGGCCCTTCAGGTGCATCCCCTCCCAGGGGGTGTAGTCGATCGCGTGGTGCAGGTCCGAATTGGTCAGCACCCGCTCGGCGTCCGGGTTCCACAGCACGAGATCCGCGTCGGCACCGGGCGCCAGCGTCCCTTTCCGGCCGGCGAGCCCGAACAGGCGGGCGGCGTTGGTCGAGGTCAGGCGCACGAAGGTCGGCAGGTCGATCCGCCCGGTCGACACGCCCTCGGAGAACAGCACCGGCAGCCGGGTCTCGATCCCCGGCACGCCGTTCGGGATCGCGTTGAAGGCCGGCATCCCGTCGGGCCGGGCCTTGGCCCCGCCCTGGCCGTAGCCGCTGCTGCCGGGATCGCGCTTGGCTGTGGCGAAGGAGAAGCCGCAATGGTCGGAGGAAACGACGTCGAGCGTGCCTTCGCGGATGCGGGCCCAGATCCGCTCGGACTCGCCGGGCGCGCGCAGGGCCGGCGAGCACACCACCTTGGCGCCCTCGAAATCGGGCTTGGCCAGGTCGTCGGTCGAGAGGGTCAGGTATTGCGGGCAGGTCTCGCCCCAGACCTTGACGCCGCGGGCCCGGGCTCGGGCGATTTCCTCGGCCGCCTCGTCGCAGGAGACGTGGAAGACCTGGATCGGCTGGTCGACGAGTTCGGCGAGCGCGATGGCGCGGTGCGTCGCCTCGCGCTCGACCACCGGCGGCCGGGCCCAGGCATGCTGGAGCGGATCGGTGAGGCCGGCGTCGAGCAGCGCGCGGATGCGCCAGCCGATGGCGTCGTAGTTCTCGCAATGCACCGTCACGAAGGCACCTAGCCGCCGGGCGGTCGCCAGGACCTCGAGGAACTGCCCGTCGGTGAGCCGCAGGGGATCGTAGGTCAGGAAGACCTTGAGGCTGCGGATGCCACGGGCGACGAGGGCCGGCACCTCGCGCTCCAGCACGTCGGGCGTCGGGTCGGTGATGATCTGGTGGAAGCTGTAATCGGCCCGCGAGGCCCGCGCCCGGGCCTCGTAGCCGGCCGCGGTGGCGGCGATCGGGTGCCCCTTCCATTGCGGTACGAAGCAGATGAACGAGGTGGTGCCGCCGGCCAAGGCCGCGGCCGAGCCGCTCGCGAAACTCTCCTCCTGCACGCCGCCGTCCTCGGACGGCTCCTCGATGTGGCAGTGGGGGTCGAGGCCGCCGGGCGTGACGATCGTCCCCCTGGCGTCGATCTCCTCCGCCCCGCGCCGGAGGTTCCGGCCGACCGCCGCGATCACCCCGTCGCGCACCCCGAGATCGGCCTCGAACACCTCGGCCGGGCCGGCCAGCGTCGCCCCGCGGACAACCAGGTCGTAGTCGAAATCGTGGTTCGGCATCGCGGTTCCTCCCTGCGGGCGGGTGTAGGAAGCGCCTCGAAACGCTGTCAATTCCGTCAGCGCGGCGACCGGCGCGGTTGCCGGCCGGTTGGGCAGGGGGCCCGCAATTCGGGCGGGGAGGGCGCCGGCCGTGCCCGGGCGGGAGGCACTTGACCCTACGGCCGGTTTGACAACCCGTCCGGGCCGGCGGAAAACCATCGTACCGCAGAGGTTCCGGCCGCGCCGAGCCGACGGGGATCCCGCCGGCCCGGCGCGCGCATAAAGGCGCCCGCGGCCAGATGCGTGGAGGAACCCCAATGACGATTCGCCAGGATGGCCCGAGCCGGCGCAGCCTGATGCTCGGTGCGGCGGCGGCCGCGGTGACGGCGGGGCTGCCGGGCCCGGCGGGCGCCAAGGCGCCGATGCTGCGAAGCCAGAGCCCCTATTTCTACCGCTTCGCCCTCGGCGACGCCGAGGCCACCATGGTCTCGGACGGCACCCTGCCGCTCGGCGACCCCCATGCCAACTTCCTCGGCCTGACCCCGGCCGAGATGGACGCCCAGCTCAACAGCAACTTCCTGCCCCTGTCGAACGCGGTGCTGGAGCAGAACATCCTGATCCTCAACACCGGCAGCAAGCTGGTGCTGTTCGATACCGGGATGGGCGCGCTCAAGCTGTTCGGGCCGACCACCGGCAAGCTGCTGACCACGATGCGCCAGGCCGGCATCGACCCCAACGACATCGACGCCGTGGTGATGAGCCACGCCCATGTCGACCATTGCGGCGGCTGCGTCGGCGACGACGGCAAGCCGCACTTCCCCAACGCCCAGTTCTACATCTCGCAGGCGGATTTCGACTACTGGACCGATCCCGCCAAGGTGCCGGCCGCGTTCGGCGCCTTCCTCGACACCGCGCGCAAGAACCTGCTGCCGATCCGCGACCGGCTCGTCTTCGTCAAGGACGGCCAGGAATTCCTGCCCGGCATCCAGGCGATCGCGGCGCCGGGCCACAGCATCGGCCACACGATGTTCATGATCACCTCGGGCAAGGACAGCCTCTGCTACCTCGGCGACCTGACGCACCATCCGGTGCTGCTGATGGAGAAGCCGCTGACCGAGTTCGCCTACGACACCGACCCGAAGCAATCGGCCCAGACCCGGCTCAAGATGCTGACCATGCTGGCCAAGAACCGCATCCCGGTGCTGGCCTACCACTTCGCCTGGCCGGGCATCGGCCACGTGGCGGAGAACGGCCAGGGCGGGTTCCGGTACTATCCGCAGGCGATGAAGATGGAGCTGTAGGGCCAGCGCCAAAGCCGGCGCGGCGGGCGCGCCGGCTCACCCCGCCTTCGGCCGCGGCCCGTACGACTTGAACCGCTCCATCGCCTCCGCCACCTCGGCCTCGCTCAGGATGTGCGGCCGGCCGACCTGGAGCGCGACGGCGTATTGCCGGCACAGGGTCTCGAGCTCGACCGCGAGCCACAGGGCCTTGGCGAGGTTCGGCCCGGTGGCGATCATGCCGTGATTGGCGAGGAGGCAGCAGGTGCGGTCCTGCAGCGCCTCCAGGGCCCGCCGCGACAGTTCCTCAGTGCCGAACAGCGCGTAGCCGCCGCAGCGCACGGTCGGTCCGCCGGCGGCGGCGATCATGTAGTGGGCCGCCGGGATGTCCTTCCGGCACATCGCGAAGGCGGTGCAGTAGGTCGGATGGGCATGGACGATCGCCCGGACGTCCGGGCGGGCCTGCAGGATGTCGCGGTGGAAGCGCCACTCGGAGGAGGGGGGCAGCGGGTGGTCGGACCGGCCGTCCATGCCCATCGGCACGATGTCGGCGGGCGTCATCTCGTCGTAGGGCAGCCCCGAGGGGGTGATGAGCAGCCCCTCGCCGAACCGCACCGAGACGTTGCCGGAGGTGCCCTGGTTCAGGCCCTGCTCCGCCATCTCGCGGCAGGTCGCCACGACGGCCTCGCGCAGATCCGCTTCGGTCTCAGCCATTCCTCGCCTCCGCCGGCGCCTCCGTCCTGTCCCCCGCCATAGCCTCCTGCCGGCGCCCGAGCCAGAGGCCGTTGACGAGCCAGGCGAGCGACAGGGGCACCGCCACGACCGAGAGCGCGGTGGCGCTCAGGCCGAGCCAGGCGACGAGGGCGTAGGACCAGGCGCCGACCTGGTCGCCGAGGCGGTACACCACCGTGTCGATGAAGGCCTTGGCCTTGTAGCGGTCCTCCCGCGGCAGCACCGTGAACAGCACCTCGCGCACCGGCCGGGCGATGGCGAAGTTGCCGGCCCGGCGCAGCACCCCGAACACCACCACGCTGGCGATGGTGGGCGCCACCGCCAGCAGCCCGAAGCCGAGCGCGCTGACGAGCGGCAGGATCGCCAGCGTCACCCCCACGCCGAGGCGCTTGACGATGCGCCCGGTGAGGAAGAGCTGCACGCCGAGCGTCAGCACGTTCACGGCGAGATCGACGGAAGCGAAGAACGTCGTCTGCGAGGCCCGGTCGGGGAAGCTGCGCTTCGCGATGCCGGCCTGCTCGAAGTACAGGAACGTCGTGGTGATCGAGAACAGGAGCAGGAACAGGCAGATGCCGAGCAGGTAGGGTGAGGCGAAGACCCGGCCGATCCCCGCGAACGGGCTGCCGCCGATCGCCTGCGTGGCCGCCCCGGGCTCGCGCGACAGCGCGTCGGAGACCCGCGACAGGCCCCGCATGCTGAAGACCGCGACCTCGAGAAGGGCCGCCGCCGCGATGAGCAGGAACGGCGTGGGCACGTCCCGGGCCAGCACGGCGGTGACGGCCGAGCCGGTGATGGCCCCGAGCGTCGCGCCCGCCGCGATGAAGCCGAACAGCCGCTTGCCCTGCTCGGTGTCGAACACGTCGACGATGGTGGCCCAGAAGATCGAGACCACGAACAGGTTGAAGATCGACAGCCAGACGAAGAACACCCGGCCGATCCACACCGCCTCTTCGGGGCCGCTGCGGTAGAGCACGACGGCGAAGACCAGGATGTTGGCGGCAAAGAAGCGGTAGGTGAGCGGGACGAAGCGGGACCGCGGCAGGGTGCGGACCAGCCAGCCGAACGGCACGTTGAGCACCAGCATGCCCACCAGCGTGGCGGTGAACAGCCAGGGCAGGTTCTCGAGCCCGCCGGCCAGCCCCATCTGGTCGCGGATCGGCCGCATCACGTAGTAGGACGAGAGCAGCGCGAAGATGTAGAGCCAGGCCCAGCCGAGCGCCGGCACCTCCTCGGGCCGCACGTCGGTGAGGCGCCGGAGCCAGGCCGGCACCGTCAGGCCGGCCTGCGCCGCGTCAGGGGTCATTCGGCGACCCCGAACGCCTTGCGGGCCTCCGGGCCGGTGGCGTCTCGCTGGAAGCCGGGGCTGCCCATCTGGAATTTTCTCGCCGCGTCGAGGCCGCCGACCACCACCGGGTCGAAACCGGCATCGCGCACCAGCGCGGCCGCCACCGCCAGGGCCTGCTTGTCGTCGCCCGCGATCGGCACCGCCATCGGGGCGCCGCCGCGATGGGCGTTCTGGGCGAAGAGCCGGTAATTGGCGGCGTTGAAGGCCCGCACCAGCCGGGCACCGGGCAGGTACCTGGCCGAGACGGCACCGATCCCCTCGCTCTCGGCCTCCGTCGCCAGGTCGCCGTCGCGCGCCTTGGTGGCGTTGCCGGCGTCCAGCACGACCTTGCCCTTCAGGGAGGCGCCGTAGGTCTTCCCGAGGTCCGGATAGGCCTTGTACGGCACCGCGATCAGCACCGCGTCGCCGAAGGCGAGGGCCTGCTCGACGGTGCCGGCCTTGGCGAGCGGCCCGAGCTTCTCCACCAGCGGCTTCAGGTCCTCCGGATGGCGCGAGGCGAACATCACCGGATGACCCGCCTTGACCCACAGCCCCCCGATGGTCCCACCGATATTGCCGCCGCCGATCACGGCGATCGGGGTCTTGGCCTCCTGCGCGAGAGTGGGGGCGGCCGTCGACGCCAGGGCGAGCGCCCCGGCGAGCAGCAGCGTGCGGCGATCACAGGCCATCGATGAACTCCTCCATCTTGCGGCGTAGGGCGGCGTCCGGCAGGCGCCCGCGGGCGGCGCCGAGATTGTCCTCGGCGTAGCGCACCTGCGCGGTGCCGGGCACCGGGCAGGTCACCGCCTCGTGCGACAGGACGTACTTGAGGAAGAATTGCGGCCAGCTCCTGCAGTCGAACTCGGCGGCGAAGGGCGGCAGCTCACGGCCGCGCACCAGATTGAACAGCCGCTCGCGCCCGAACGGCACGTTGACCATCACGGCGATGCCGCGCTCGCGGGCCAGCGGCAGGATGCGCTCGGCGGCCTTGCGGGCGTCGACCGCGTAGTTGACCTGGATCACGTCGAGTTTTTCGGCCTTCATCAACGCTTCGAGGTCGCCGTACTGCCCCTCGGCCCAGGTCGTGGCGCCGAGGTAGCGGATGCGCTTCTGCGCTTTCATCTCGCGCAGGAGCGGCAGCTGCACCGCCGGATCGATCAGGTTGTGGACCGCGATCAGGTCGATCCGGTCGGTGCCGAGGCGGCGGAAGGACTGCGCGATCTGCGCTTCTCCCGCCTCGCGCCCCCGCGCCGCCACCTTGCTGCACAGGAACACCTTGTCGCGCAGCTTCGTCTCCTGGAGGATCCGGCCCAGCACCTCCTCGGCCCGGCCGTAATCGGGCGCCGTGTCGATCACCGTGCCGCCGAGCGCGACGAACCGCGCCACCGTCTCGCGCAAGGGCGCCATCGCGTCCGAATCCGGCGCCACGTCGTAGCGCCGCGAGGTGCCGATGCCGATCGCCGGCACCGTCTCGCCGGTGGAGGGGATCGGGCGTCGGATGAGATCGTCGCCCTGCGCCAGGAGCCGGCTCGGGACGAGGCTCGCGGCCAGGGAGCCGGCCAGCACGGCGCGGCGGTGGAGCATCATGCGGCGTTTCCTCTGTCGGCTCACCCCTTTCGAGCTAGGGCGTCGCCGGCCGCGCGCCACGCCCGCCCCGGACACGACCGCTTGAGGTCGGCCGGCGCCCGGACGCCGCGCCGACATCCGCCTCGACCCCGATCGCGGTTCATCCCGCAGGCGCGGAAGAGGAGAGCAATATTCGATTGATCAACTTCCGGTTGAAAATCTTGCAGTTCTAGCCGTTATATCTCGGTATATACAGTTGTTGTGCAGTATCGCAGCCGATTTTTAATTTTGCTCGCATAGCCTGGGCCGGCGTCAACTGACGCAGCCGACACGCGGTCGGTCTCCTCCCGCGACCCGCCCCCCGCGAGACCCACTGATGCGCGTGCTCAACAACCTGACGATCCTTCCCAAGCTGGTCCTGGCCTTCGGCAGCCTGGTCGCGATCACCCTGACGGTGAGCGCGGTGAGCTACGCCAGCCTGCACTCGATCAGGGACCGGATCGCCTGGACCGACCACACGCAGGAGGTCCTCCACACGGTCTCGGGCATCCTCGCCGCGATGGTCGACCAGGAAACGGGCGTGCGCGGCTACCTGATCTCGGCCGACCCGCAGTTCCTGGCGCCCTACCGCGAGGGACGGACGGCCTACCGGGCGGCCTTCGACGAGGCGAAGCGCCTCACCGCCGACAACCCGGCGCAGCAGACGCGGCTTGACGAGCTCGATCGCCATGCGGCCTCGTGGATGCGCGACGTCGCCGAGAAGGAGATCGCCCTGATGGCCGAGCCGGGCACCCGCGAGCGCGCCCGCGCGCTCCAGTCGAATGGGGCCGGCAAGGCGATGATGGACACCTTGCGCGCCAAGGCCGCGGAGATCCGCGCGGTCGAGTCCCGGTTGATGGCGAGCCGCACGAAGGAGCAGGAGTCGACCTTCGGCCTCGCCTTCGCGATGAACCTGATCGGCATCGCCGCGAGCCTCGGCGTTGCCGTGGTGATGGCGCTGATGGTCTCGCGCACCCTGGTGTCGCCGCTGCGCACCGTCATCGGGGTGATGGGCCGGCTCGCCGACGGCGACAGGACGGTCGTGGTCGCGGGAACCGAGCGGGGCGACGAGGTCGGGGCGATGGCCCGGGCGGTCGAGGTATTCAAGCGCAACGCCGTCGAGGCCGAGCGGGCGGCCGCCGCCAAGGAGATCGAGGACGAGGCACGGACGCGGCGCGCCCGCGCCCTCGACGACATGGCGCGGGACTTCGAGCGCACGGTCTCGGGGCTCACCGCGGGCCTCGCCGGCGCTGCGACCGAGATGGAAGCGACCGCCCGCGCCATGACCGGGGTGGCCGAGGAGACGACGCGCCAGACCGTGACGGTGGCGGGCGCGGCCTCGCAGACTTCCGCCAACGTGCAGACGGTCGCCGCGGCGAGCGAGGAGATGACGGCCTCGATCCAGGAGATCGTGCAGCAGGTGACCCAGTCGTCCTACCTCGCCGCCCGGGCGGTGGAGGACGCGGCGCGCACCAACGCCGCGGTGCAGCGGCTCGCCGGAACGGCGGAGCGGATCGGCGACTTCGTCGCCACCGTGTCGAACATCGCCGGCCAGACCAACCTCCTGGCGCTCAACGCCACCATCGAGGCGGCGCGGGCGGGTGACGCCGGCCGCGGCTTCGCGGTCGTGGCGGCGGAAGTGAAGGACCTCGCCGGCCAGACCGGCAAGGCGACGGACGAGATCGGCGCCCGGATCGGCGAGATCCAGGGGGCGACCCGCGAGGCGGTGGGCGACATCCGCCAGATCGCCAAGGTGATCGAGGACATGTCGACCTACGCCGCCAGCATCGCGGCGGCGATGGAGCAGCAGGGCAGCGCCGTGCAGGAGATCACCCGCAACGTGCAGCAGGCGGCCCGCGGCACCGAGGAGGTCACCGGCAACATCGTCGGCGTGCGCGACGGCGCGGGCCAGACCAGCGCCGCGGCAACCCAGGTGCTCGGCGCGGCCCAGGACCTGTCGCGCCAGTCGGAGCGGCTGACCCACGAGGTCACGACCTTCCTGGCCCGGGTCAAGGCGGCCTGAGGTGCCGTGCCGGCCCGGCGGCCGGTCAGGCGAGCCGGGCCGGCAGGCGCAGGAAACCCCGGAAGCGCACCCGCTGCGAGCGGACCGGCGTCCCATCGAGGCGGTAGCCGGGGAAGCGGGCGAGGAAGCGCGACAGCGCGATCCGGCCCTCCAGCCGGGCCACCGCCATGCCGACGCATTGGTGGATGCCGCTCGCGAAGGCGAGGTGGCGGTTGGGGTCGCGGGCGACGTCGAACCGGTCGGGGTCGGGAAATTGCGCCGGGTCGCGGTTGGCCGCGCCGATGCAGAGCGTGATCTGGGTGCCGGCCGGAAAGGCCTGCCCGTCGATCGCGAAATCCGTCGTCGCGACGCGGTTGCCGAGCTGGTTCGAGCTCTCGAAGCGCAGCACCTCCTCCACCGCCTTGCGCATCAGCTCCGGCTCGGCGAGGAGCCGCGCCCGGGCCGCGGGATGCTCGGTCAGGAGGTGGAGCCCGTTGCCGATCAGGTTGGTGGTGGTCTCGTGGCCGGCATTCAGGATGAAGATGCAGTTCTGCAGCAGCTCCTCGGAGGAGAGCCGCTCGCCGCCGACCTCGCCCAGGATCAGCCGGGTCAGGATGTCCTTGTCCGGGTCGCCCGGATTCCGGCGCCGATCGCCGACGAGGCGGTCGAGATAGGCCAGGAACGCGGTCACCGCCCGGTTGCCGTCCGCCTCGACCTCCGGCGACAGGACCGGCTCGAGGGCGCCGAGGATTGCCAGCGACCAGTCCCGCAGGGGCCCGCGTTCGTCCCGGGGCACGCCCAGCAGGTTGCCGATCACCTCGACGGGGATCGCGGCGGCGAAGTCCTCGATCAGGTCGATCGTGCCGCGTGCCGCCGCCCGGTCGAGGAGATCCTCGACCAGCGCCACGATGCCGGCCTCCATCGCGGCGACCGCCCGGGGGGTGAGGGCGCCCGCGATGATCCGCCGGACCCGGGTGTGGCGCGGCGGATCGTTGAAGACGAGGCTCGTGGTGTGGTGGCGGTAGAGCGGGGAGGGGGCCGCCGCCGCCGCCGATCCGGCTCCGAACTTGGCTCCGAACTCGACGGTCTTGTCCGAGCTGAAGGTCGCGGCGTCCTTGTAGACCCGCTCCAGGTCGGCGTAGCGCGAGAGCAGGACCTGGCCCTCGCCGAGGCGATGCACCGGGGCGTGCTCGCGCAACGCCGCGTAGACCGGGTAGGGGTTCGCGATGAAGCCGTCCGGCAGGCGCCGGAGGTCGAACCCCTCGGCGAGGGCGGGGTCGCTCGTGCGGTTCACGCGCGGGTCACCCGCGCCCGTTCGGCGCGCAGGCCGGGTTCATCGGCAGGAAGGCCTCGCCTTGCGGGATGGTGCGCAAGACCTCGTAGAGGTCCCACGGGCCCTTGCTCGCCGCCGGCTCCTTGGCCCGGTAGAGCACCGGATCGTAGAGGAGCCTCCCGTCGGCCCGCAGGGTGGCCGGGTGGTCGAAGAACGCCACCGGCAGGCTCCGCATGGCCGCGTTGGCGGCGACCGCCTCGTCGGTTCCGGCCTTGTCGACCGCCTTCAGGTAGTGGGTGACGGCTGTGTAGATCAGCGCCTGGTTCTTCGTCGGCATCGCGCCGGTGCGCTCCTGGAAGCGCTTGGCGAAGGCCCGGGCGGCGTCGTTCTGGTCCCAGTAGAATGCCTCCGAGAAGGTCAGGCCGCGCGCCACCGGCAGGCCGAGGCCCTTGATGTCGGTGACGTAGACCAGGAAGCCGGTCAGCGTCTGGCGGCCGCCGGTCAGGCCGAACTCGTCGGCCTGCTTGACCGCCTTGGTGAAGTCGTCGCCCACACTGGCGAAGGCGACCACGTCCGCGCCCGAACTCTGGGCCTGGAGCAGGAAGGAGGAATAGTCGGCGGTGTTGATCGGGTGGCGCGAGGTGCCCACCACCTTGCCGCCGAGCGATTCGACCACCGTGGTCGCCTCCTTCTGCAGGGCGTGGCCGAAGGCGTGGTCGACGGTGATGAAGTACCAGGACTTGCCGCCCCGCTCGAACACCGCCCGGGCGGTGCCGGCGGTCAGCGCGTGGGTGTCGTCGGTCCAGTGCGAGCTAACCGGCGAGCAGGTCTTGGCGGTGAGGTCGGAGGTCGCCGCCGCGGTGATCATCACCGTGCGGTTCTTCTCCTTGGCCACCGCCTGGACGGCGAGCGCGATCGCCGTCACCGGCAGGTCGACGATGGCGTCGACCCTGTCGACGTCGTACCAGCGCCGCGCCAGGCTCGAGGCGACGTCGGGCTTGTTCTGGTGGTCGGCCGAGACGATCTCGACCGGCTTGCCCCGGACCTTGCCGCCGAAATCCTTGGCCGCCATCTCGGCCGCCGCCACCGAGCCGCGCCCGCCGCTATCGGCATAGGGCCCCGAGAGGTCGGTGAGCACGCCGATGCGCACCACGTCGTCGGAGATCTGCGCCGCGGCCGGCGCGCACAGGACCGCCAGTGTCAGGGCGGCCGCGCACAGGCCGGTGGTGAAACGGTTCATCGTGGTCTCCTCCCGGGCGCCCGCGTCGTTCCCGCGCGTGGTCGCCCGTGTCGTCACTTGCGCCTTCACAGCCGATCCGCGACGGGCTGGCAAGGGGAATTGAATGGGGAATTGAACGGGGGTCCGGCGGGAGGCTCGCGGGTGATGGTCTATCCGGGCCGATACGGGCTTCGGGCCCGCCGCGCCTCCCTCTGCGGCATGCCGCGCGATGAAGCAGTGAAAGACGACGTCAATCAGGTCATGCGAGCTTGGGTCGCGACGGGGCACAGGATACCGTCGAGAGCGGCTCCGGCCGTTCCCGGGCCATCGGTCACCGGGACGGGCGATGCCGCAGGACGCATTCGGGGTCGACAGCATGCAGAAGCCCAACCCGCGCATCGGGCTCCTCGCCGACCTGCTCGACGGCCTCGACATCGGCCTGTGCGCCTTCGATGCCGACGACTGCGTCGTGGGATGGAACCAGACCTTCCTGTACTTCTTCCCAGAGCATGACGGCTTCGTCCATATCGGCGAGCATTACGGCGAGAACCTGCGGCGCTTCTACCGCAACCGCCTGACTTCGAACGAATTCCGCTACGTCGACGAGTACGTCGCCAGCGGGCTCGCCCGCCATCAGGCCCAGAGCCGGCCCTTCGAGTTCGAGCATCGCGGCACCTGGTTGCGGGTGGCGGCCCACACCATCCCGGGCCTCGGCCGGGTGCGGCTGTGGCGCCGGATCACCCAGGAAGCCGGCGCGGGCGTCCGCACGCCCGCGGAGGACGATACGCCGGACGGCATCGTGGTGGCGAACGCCGACGGGCGCATCCTCTCGGCCAACCGGCAGTTCGGCCAGCTCTACGGCCTCGGCCCGGGCGAGGCCGTCGGCCTCACCCTCGAGGCGGTGGTGGCGCGCGCCTGGCAGGGTGCGGACGGCGACGCGCCGCCCCAGCTCCTGGCGCATGTCCGCGAGGCCCTGTTCTTCGCCGGCGCGCCGTTCGAGGTGCCGCTTCCGGGCGAGCGCTGGATCCGGGTGATCGAGCACGCGCGCGAGGGCGGCCGGACGAGCGCGCATTTCGACATCACCGCGCTCAAGCGCGAGCAGACGGCGCTGCGGGCCGCCGAGGCCGAGGCGCGCCGCAGCGCCAGCCACCTGCGCGGCATCATCGAGCGGATGCCCGCCGGGATGCTGGTGGTCGACGCCGCCGGCACGCTGGTCGAGGCCAACCGCGCCTTCCGGCACGCCGTCGGGCGCGACGCGGCCGAGCTCATCGGGCGCTCCCTCGCCGCCCTCGGCCTGCCCGAGGAGGCGGGCCTGCTCGACCGGCTCCTCGCCGGGGCGGGCGAGGCCGGCGAGCCGGCGGTGGGCGAGATGCGCTTCCCGCGCGCCGATGGCGGCACGATATGGGCCCGGGTCTCGGCCGTGCGCCTCCCCCTGCCGACCGACCCCGCCTCCATCCTGCTTCAGGTCGAGGACATCACCGCCCGACGCGAGGCCGAGCGGCGGATCGCCCACATGGCGGCCCACGACGCGCTCACCGACCTGCCGAACCGCACCCTGTTCCGCGCCCGGCTCGACGCCCTGCTCGGCGACGGCCGGGCCTGCGCGATCCTGTGGCTCGACCTCGACCGGTTCAAGGTGGTCAACGACACGCTGGGCCACGCCGCCGGCGACGCGCTCCTGTGCGAGGTCGGCCGGCGCATGCGGGCGGTCCTGCGCGCCGATGACACCCTGGCGCGGCTCGGCGGCGACGAGTTCGCGGTGCTCCTCGCCGAGGGCGACCCGCTGGCGGCGTCCCAGATCGCCTCGCGCCTCGTCGATGCGATGCAGGCGCCGATCGCCGTCGCCGCCCGGCCGATGCATGTCGGCGTCAGCATCGGCGTGGTGCTGGCCCCGGGCCACGGCGCGGACGCCGACACCCTGATGGCCCGGGCCGACCGGGCGCTCTACAGCGCCAAGGCCGCCGGGCGCAGCACCTTCCGGCTCTACGACCCGGCGATGGACGCGGCGGCGGCCGAGCAGCGCGGCCTCGAGCTCGATCTGCGCCTCGGCCTGGAGCGCGGCGAGTTCGTGCTGCACTACCAGCCGATCGTCACCGCGGCCGAGCGGCGGACGGTCTGCCGCGAGGCCCTGGTGCGCTGGCACCACCCGACCCGTGGCCTCGTGTCGCCCGGGGCCTTCATTCCCCTCGCCGAGGAGACCGGCCTGATCGACCGCCTCGGCGCCTGGATCCTGCGCCAGGCCTGCCGCGACGCGGCGACCTGGACGGACGGTGCCCGCGTCGCCGTCAACGTCTCGGCCGCCCAGGTGCGCCACGGTCCCCTGATCGCCGCGATCCAGGCGGCGTTGCGCGAATCCGGCCTCGGGCCCGACCGGCTCGAGATCGAGATCACCGAGAGCCTGCTCGTCGAGAGCGACGCCCTCGACCTGCTCCTGGCGCTGCACCGCCTCGGCCTGCGCATCGCCCTCGACGATTTCGGCACCGGCTACTCGTCCCTGAGCTACCTGCGCCGCTTCTCCTTCGACGCGATCAAGATCGACCGCTCCTTCATCGCCGATATCGCCAACCCCGACACCGCCGCGATCGTGCGCGCGGTGGTCGGCATCGCCGCCCAGCTCGGGGCGACGGTCACCGCCGAGGGAATCGAGACCGAGGACCAGTGCGCGGCGGCCCGGGGGGAGGGCTGCACGGAGCTGCAGGGCTACCTGTTCGGGCGCCCGGTGCCGCTGGACGCGGTGGCGGCCTGACGATCCGCGCCGCGCCGGCTCCCGGCCGGCCCGGGGCGACCGGTCTGGAAGCGGGCCGGTCGGCCCGTAACGGCCTCACCCGATCGCCAGCGCCACGCTGCCCAGCCCCGGAAACTCCGCCACGATCCGCGTCGGCGCCGTGACGAAGTCCGTGCCGGTGCAGGAGCCGGTGGTGACGACCTGGCCGGCCTTGATCCCGCCGAGGGAGCGCGCTCCCTCGTTGGCGAGCCAGACCAGCAACCGCACCGGATCGACCGCCGAGTTGCCGCCGACGCGATCGTGCAGGACCGTCCCGTCGATCGCGAGCCGCACCGGCTGGGTCACCGGGTCGAGGCCGTGCCAGTCGGTCAGGCCCGGGCCCAGCACCAGGACGCCGTGATTCTGCTGGTCGGCGCGCTGGCTGTGCGCGTCGACCGCGCCGAACGTCGCGAAGCGGGTATCGGCGATCTCGATTGCCGGATGCATCGTGGCGATCGCCGCCAGCACCGCCTCCCGGTCGTAGGGGCCGGCTTCCGGCGGCAGGTCGCGGCCGAACCGGTAGGCGATCTCGGCCTCCGCCCCGATCACGTGGAACAGCGAGGCCGGCAGCGTCTCCGCCTCGACGAAGATCGTGTCGGCGTGCAGCGCGGCCCGGGCCGGGGCGGCGGCGGGGCCGGGGGCCCCGACCTTCCAGCCGGCCACCGGACCGAGGATGCGCGCGACCGCATCCTGCACCGCGTAGGCCTGCGCCTCGCTGCCGGGACGCGCGCCCTCCGGCAGGGCGTCGAGGCGTTTCCCCGTGCGCCGGGCCTCGACGAGGGCGGCCGCGGCGGCGTCGATGTCGAACGGCATGGCATCCCTCCTCAATAGCCGAGGGCGCTGCCGTCCTTGCGCGGGTCGGAACCCGCCGCGAGGACGCCGGCCTTGCGGTCGATCCAGATGATCTGGCCGCCGCCGATCGGGCCGGAGGCCGGGATCGTGCGGTGCCCCCGGGCCTGGAGGCCGGCGACGACGCCCTCGCCGAAGCCGGGCTCCATCTCGACCCCGCCGCCATAGGCGAAGCTGCGGGGAGCATCCAACGCCTCCTGCACGTCGAGGCCGCGATCGATGATGCCGGTCAGGAGTTCGACATGGCCCATCGCCTGGTAATGCCCGCCCATCACGCCGAAGGGCGCCACCGTCTCGCCGTCGCGCATCAGCATGCCCGGGATGATGGTGTGCATCGGGCGCTTGCGCGGGCCGATCGTGTTCGGGTGGCCCGGATCGATGCGGAAGGACAGGCCGCGATTGTGCAGCAGCACCCCGCTCTCCGGGGCGGTGATGCCGCTGCCGAAGCCCTGGAAGATCGAATTGATCAGCGACAGGGCGTTGCCGTCCCGGTCGACCACGCTGAGATAGACCGTGTCCTTGTGGACGTGCTCCGGGTTGGGGAGCTCCGGCCAGATCACCGGCTCCTGGGCGCGGCCCATGTCGATGGCGCCGTGCGCGCTCGCCCGCCAGGCCTCCGAGAGCAGGTGCTCCACCGGCACCCGGTTCAGGACCGGATCGGCGAAGAGCGCGTCGCGATGGTGGTAGGCCTGCTTGCAGGCCTCGGCGAAGAGGTGGACCCGGTCGAGCTCGGACAGGCCGGCGACGTCGTGATGCGTCAGCACGTTGAGCATCATCAGCACCGCGAGGCCCTGGCCGCTCGGCGGGCATTCGTAGACGTCGTAGCCGCGGTAGCGCGTCGTCACCGGGGTGACGATCTCGGGCGCGGCGGTGGCGAAGTCGTCGAGGGTGTGCAGCCCGCCGAGGTCTCGCAGGCGGGCCACGATGTCCTCCGCGACCGGCCCCTCGTAGAAGCCGCGCGGGCCGTGCTCCGCGATGCGCTTGAGCGTCGCGGCGAGCTTCGGATGGCGTATGATGGTGCCGACGCCGGGTGCCTGCCCGTCGACCAGGTAGGTCGCCGCCGAGGCCGGGTCGCCGGCGACGCGCTCGACGCTGCGCGACCAGTCGAGGGCGACCCGGGGCTGGACCGGATAGCCCTCCTCGGCGTAGCGGATCGCCGGCTGCAGCAGTTCGCCGAGGCTGCGGGTGCCGTGGTCGTCCAGGAGCTTCGCCCAGGCGGCGACCGCACCCGGCACCGTGACGGCGTGGGGCGAGGTCGGCTCGAGGGTGATGCCGCGCTCGAGGTACCAGGCATCGTGCGCCGCCGCCGGGCTGCGGCCCGAACCGTTGAGCGCGATCGGCGCACGCCCGCCCTTCGGCGCGTAGAGGGCGAAGCAGTCGCCGCCGATGCCGGTCATCAGCGGGTCGACCACGCACTGCACCGCCACCGCGGCGATGCCGGCATCGACCGCGTTGCCGCCGGAGCGCAGGACCTCGATGGCCGCCAGGGTCGAGAGCGGATGGGACGTCGCGACGGCGGCGTTGGCGGCATAGACGGGCGAGCGCCCGGGCTTCGAGAAGTCCCTCACCGAACGGTTCCTTCCTGGTTCGTCTCTCGTTTCGCGCCGACCGGTCCGCCCCCCGGCCGAGAGCTCGACCGCGACGGGCCGCCATCCGGGCGGCGCGGTCCCCGCGCGGAGCCGTTCCGGCCCCGCACGACGCGGTGATCCCAAACGGCGCCCGGCGTCAAGCAGGCTCTGACAAGCGGCGCCATAACCGGCGGACCGGTCGGCCGCGGGAACTGCAGCATCCGTGCCAGTCGCTCCAGCCCTGCGACATGACGCAATGTCGGCCCGCCCTGCTGGCGACGCCGGTTCCGTGCTATGGAGAGATGAGGCGGGGGCGGTTCGAAAGGGCTGGCGCACCGCGGCGGCGACCGTTTCGCCGCATCGAGACGAGGTTTCAGGACTACGCCATGCAGGCTGAGATCCCCATGCGCCGCGTGACGGCGATCCGCTGCTATCCGTCCGGCGAGCGCGACGACCCCGATCAGCGGGTGCTCAACGTGCTGGAATGCGGCCACGTCGTCAGCTTCGAGGGCGCGAACGCGGTGTCGGCCCTCCTCGCCAAGCGCCAGCTCTGCCTGAAATGCGCCGAGGAGGCCAAGGCCGAGGAAGCGTCCCCGGCCGCCTGAGCCATCGCGGGGATCTCCCATCGACGATCGAGCGGAACCCGCCGCCGCCGTCCCGGACGAGCGCGCGGTGATCAGGCGGCACCGGTGATGGCGCCCCGGTGCCGCAACTCGGCGACGACCCGATCGGCCAGGGTCTCGACGTCGTGGATGTGCGTTTGCAGATGGAGGTCGGGAGCCTCCGGCGCCTCGTAGGGTGACGAGATCCCGGTGAAGTTCGGGATCTGCCCGGCGAGCGCGCGGGCGTAGAGGCCTTTCGGATCGCGCCGTCGGCACTCCTCGATCGGCGCGTCGACGAAGACCTCGAGGAACTCGCCCGGTCCGACCAGTTGGCGCGCCTGCTCGCGCTCGCGCCGGAAAGGCGAGATCAGCGAGCAGAGCACGATCAGGCCGGCCTCCAGCATCAGCTTGGCGACCTCGGCGGTCCTGCGAACGTTCTCGACCCGATCCGCATCCGCGAAACCGAGATCCTTGTTGAGCCCGAAGCGCAGGCTGTCGCCGTCGAGCAGCATGGTGTGGCGGCCCTGCCGCCACAGCTTCTCCTCGACGCGGTTCGCGACCGTCGACTTGCCGGCGCCGGACAGGCCGGTCATCCAGAGGATCAAGGGCACCTGTCCCTTCACGCCCGCCCGCGCCTGCTTGCCGATCGTCAGGGCTGGTCGTTGCACCATTGTCGCTCCGGGCGACAGGGCGGACGCGCCGTCCGAGGGGGTGTTCATGCGAACGGCATTCTTCCGTGATCGGTGTCCTCGCCGTCCGGCCCAATCTTTTTGCCGGATCCGGTCGTTCTCCGGCACGTCGCCGACGCCCGTCAAGCGGCGTCGAATCGCTGTTTTGAAGGTTCGTGTCCTCCGCTCTCGCGAGCGGCCGGCAGCCCGTCGAGGGAAGGGGAGGCGGGCCGGCTCTGTCGTTGTCGTGCTCCCTTCACAAACCGGTTGACTGCCCGAAACCCCGAGCCTATACGACCACCCATCGGCGCCGGCCGCGACAGCGGCCCGGGCGCTGAGCCATCTTCGAGACAGTCCGGGCCGGCAAGCCTGACCTTGGTCAGGCGCTGGTCCTGTTTTCGCCGATGGATGCCGGGTTCGCCCGGCCCGCTCTTTGACAAGTTCATACGAGAAAGAGAAGCGTGGACGGCGTCGTCCCTGCGGATCGGATCTTCGGGTCTGGTCGTGAGTAGGATGATGCTGGTCCGACGTTTCGGTGCTCACACGATCAGGTGGAAACGCCGGTCGGTCGTGAGCCTCCGTTACTATTGTGATCAGCTATGATCAGCTCTTCAACTTGAG
>NZ_FOEB01000024.1:0-120950 GCF_900110515.1 Methylobacterium sp. ap11
CGCCGGTCGGATCGAACACGAGCGCCGCTACTATCTCTCTTCAGCGAGGCTCGACGCCAAAACCTTCGCGGCCGCAGTGCGGGCGCACTGGCAGATCGAAAACCGCCTGCACTGGGTGCTCGACGTCGTCTTCCACGACGACCTCGTGCGGCTGCGGACTGGATCAGGCCCGCAGAACATGGCGATCGTGCGCCACATGGCCATCAACCTCGTGCACGCACCCCACGACCGCCACAGCCTCAAGGCCCGCAGAAAGCTCGCCAATCTCAATCCCGACTACCTCGAAGCCCTTCTCCGACACTCCCCCGCAGACCAGACAAAAAGCTGAAGCGATTCCCCTGGCGGCGCCGATCGCTGCCGCCCCGCCGGTCGGGCTCGGTCGACGGCGCGGGGCTTCCCCGGCGAGACGATCCGTTAACCCTAACCGCGCCACGATAGGGACAGATTCTCCCCGCCTCCTCGGCGGCCAGGCGACGGCGATCGAGATCGGTTCCCGCATGCGTTCCAAGCCCTTCCACCCGATAAGGGCCTTCCACCCGATAAGGGCCTTCCTCCCGACAAGGGCCTTCCCCTCGGCTCGGGCCCTCCTCCCGCTCGCGCTGGCGGCGGCACTCTCCCTTCCGGCCGGCGAGGCGACCCCGGCGAAAGCCGCGCGCAGCCGCGCGCCGAAGGCCGGCGAGACCGCCGTCACGGTCGATTACGGCATCATGCTGGCCGGCGTGCCGATCGGAACCGCGCAGGTGACGGGGGCGATCGAAGGCCCGCGCTACACGATGGACGTCAGCGCCCGTCTCACCGGGCTCGTCGGGGCGATCACCGGCGGCTACGGCTCGGGCCGGGCCAGCGGCACGGTCACGGCCAAGCCGGTGCCGGCGGCCTTCGCGCTCTCCTCCCACAGCGCCAGCGCCTCGATTACCGTGCGGATGGCGCTCGCCCGCGGCAACGTCGTGGCCTCCGACATCGCCCCCCCGCTGGTGCCGGACCCCGAGCGCGTGACCGTCAGCGAGGTGCACAAGCGCGGCGTCATCGACCCGGTGAGCGCCCTGATGATGCCGGCCCAGGGGCGCGGCGAACTCATCGACCCGCAGAACTGCAACCGCACCATCCCGGTCTTCGATGGCGCGAGCCGGTTCAACGTCGTGCTGAGCTACGGCGAGACCCGCAGCGTCCAGAAGCCCGGCTATGCCGGCCCGATCCTGGTCTGCAATGCCCGCTACCAGCCGATCGCCGGCCACCGGCCCGACCGGCCGGGGGTGAAGTTCATGGAGGACAACACCGAGATGTCGGTGTGGCTCGCCCCCGTCGAGGGGACGCGGGTGCTGCTGCCGCTCCGCATCGCGGTACGGACCCAGCTCGGCCTCAACATCATCGAGGCGACGCGCTGGTCGCGCAGCGGGCAAGGGCCGGCCGAGGCGGTCGCGCAGGCCGCCGCCCAGCCGGTCGAGACCCCGACGGACGGGCGCTGAGCACCGATGCGCGCGCTCGCCCTCCTGCTCCTCCTGGTGCCGGCCCCGGCGCTGGCGAACGGGCCCGATTGCGGCGGCGACGCCTATTCCTCGGCCGTGGTCGGCCCCAACCCGCCGGGGCCCCTCACCGCGGTACCGGACACGCTCTGCGCCGACCTCGAGCCCGGGCCGGCGGCCGGCACGCGGATCGAGGTCATCGCCCCGAGCCTCGCGCCGCCCTACGGCGATCGGCCGCCGCCATATGGCGATCGGTACGCCCCCGCCCCATATGGGGGGAGGCCGCCGCTGGGGCCGCGTCCGCCCTACGGTCGCGGTCCGGAGCGCTGACGGGGCCGCGGCGCGATCCTCGGCGCCGTGAAGCCCGACACGACGTGGCGGCCGCGCCGGAGCCCTTCGCCAGGGCCGCCGGAGGGCCTCTCGCCAGGTCCCCGGAGAACCCGGTTCCGCCCCCGGCCCCGAGGACTTCAGCCCCGCCCGATGACGCGCCGCTCCCTCTCTCCGCAGGCCCGCTTGCGCGGCGCCACGGCGGTGCTCGGTCCGACCAATACCGGCAAGACCCACCTCGCCATCGAGCGGATGCTCGGCCACCCGACCGGCATGATCGGCCTGCCGCTGCGGCTGCTCGCCCGCGAGGTCTATCACCGCGTCGTCGAGCGGGTCGGCCCCGAGCGGGTCGCCCTCGTCACCGGCGAGGAGAAGATCAAGCCGAACCGGCCGAGCTACTGGATCTGCACCGCCGAGGCGATGCCGCGGGACAACGAGGTCGACTTCGTCGGCATCGACGAGATCCAGCTCGGGGCCGACCGCGACCGCGGCCACACCTTCACCGACCGCCTGCTGCACCAGCGCGGCCGCGAGGAGACGCTGCTGATCGGCTCGGCCACGATGGAGCCGCTGGTCAAGTCGCTGATCCCGGGCATCCACGTCACGACGCGCCCGCGCCTGTCGCAGCTGAGCTTCGCCGGCAGCCGTAAGCTCTCGCGCCTGCCCCACCGCAGCGCCATCGTCGCCTTCTCGGCCGAGGAGGTCTACGCCATCGCCGAGTTGCTGCGGCGCCAGCGCGGCGGCGCCGCGGTGGTGCTCGGCGCGCTCTCGCCGCGCACCCGCAACGCCCAGGTCGAGCTCTACCAGTCCGGCGAGGTCGATTATCTCGTGGCGACCGACGCGGTCGGGATGGGGCTCAACCTCGACGTCGACCACGTCGCCTTCGCGTCGAACCGAAAATACGACGGCACGCGCTTTCGCGACCTTTCCCCGTCCGAGATGGCGCAGATCGCCGGCCGGGCCGGGCGCCACCTGCGCGACGGCACCTTCGGCACCACCGGACGCTGCCCGCCCCTCGACGCCGAGATGGTCGAGGCGCTCGAGAGCCACACCTTCGAGCCGTTGCGGATGCTGCAATGGCGCAACCCCGACCTCGATTTCCGCTCGGTCGACGCGCTGCGCCGCAGCCTCGGCGAGCATCCGAGCGAGCGCGGGCTCACCCGCGCGCCGACCGGCGACGACGAGGCCGCCCTCGACCTCCTCGCCAAGGAGGACGACATCCGCGACTACGCCACGTCGCGCAGCGCGGTCGAGCGGCTGTGGCAGGTCTGCGGGGTGCCGGACTACCGCAAGTCGGCGATCCAGACCCACGCCGACCTCATCGCCCAGCTCTTCCGGTTCCTGATGCGGGGCATGGCCGGACGCATCCCTGTCGACTGGTTTTCGCAGCACGTCGCCATGGTCGACCGCACCGACGGGGACATCGACGCCCTGTCGCAGCGCATCGCCCACGTGCGCACCTGGACCTTCGTGGCGAACCGACCCGACTGGCTCGCCGACCCGGAGCATTGGCAGGGCGAGACGCGTCGGGTAGAGGACAGGCTGTCCGACGCCCTGCACGAGCGGCTGGCGAGTCGATTCGTCGATCGGCGCACCAGCGTGCTGATGCGGCGCCTGAGAGAGAATACCATGTTGGAAGCTGAGATCACCGCGGGCGGCGACGTGACGGTCGAGGGACAGCACGTCGGCCACCTGCACGGATTCCAGTTCGTGCCGGATCCCGGTGCCGAAGGCCAGGAAGCCAAGACCCTGCGCAGCGCGGCCGAGAAGGCGCTGGCGAGCGAGATCGAGGCGCGGGCCGACCGGTTCGCCGCCGCGGCGGACGCGGCGCTGGTGCTCTCGAACGACGGCACGATCCGCTGGACCGGAAACCCGGTCGCCAAGCTGGTCCCGGGCGAGAAGCTCTACGCCCCCGGCCTGCGCCTGCTCGCCGACGAGCAGCTCACGGGCGCGGCCCGCGAGAAGGTCGAGGGCCGCCTCGATGCCTGGCTGAAGGCCCATATCGTGCGCCTGCTCGGCCCGGCCCTCGAGCTCGAGACCGCCGCCGACGTGACCGGGCTCGCCCGCGGCATCGGCTTCCAGGTCGCGGAGGCGCTCGGCGTGCTGGAGCGCGCCAAGGTTCTCAACGAGATGCGCAGCCTCGACCAGGACGGTCGCGGCGCCCTGCGCAAGCACGGCGTGCGCTTCGGCGCCTACCACATCACCATGCCGGCGCTGCTCAAGCCGGCGCCGCGCACCCTCGCGGCGCAGCTCTGGGCGCTGCAGAACGGCGGCCTCGACCAGCGCGGCCTCGACGAGATCGCGCATCTCGCCGGCTCCGGCCGCACCTCGATGCCGGTCGATCCCGAGATCGCCAAGGGCCTCTACCGCGCCGCCGGCTTCCGGGTCTGCGGCGGCCGGGCGGTGCGCGTCGACATCCTGGAGCGCCTGGCCGACCTGATCCGTCCGGCGATCGCCTACGTGCCCGGCACCACCCCGGGTGAACCGCCTCCGGGCGCGGCCGACAAGGACGGTTTCGTGCCGACCGTCGGCATGACCTCGCTGGTCGGCTGCTCGGGCGAGGACTTCGCCTCGATCCTGAAGTCGCTCGGCTACGTCGTCGACCGCCGGCCCGGCCCGGCCATCACGGTCGCCCTGCGCCCGTCCGCCCCGACGGTGCCGGTGCAGCCCAGGACCGCCGAGGAGACCGCCGCAACCGACGGCGAAGCCGGCGACACGGCCACGGACGCCGCCGCGCAGGAGGATGCCCCGCAGGAGACCGGGGCTCAGGAGACTTCCGCCCAGGAAGCCTCCGCCCAGGAAACCTCCGCTCAGGATGCCGCCCCCCAGGACGGTTCCGACCACGGCAACCCGGCCCCCGAGGCCGTGACCGCCGATGCGCCGGTCGACGAGGCACCGGCCGCCGACGCGCCTGTCGAGGCTTCCGCGCAGGACGCCCCGGTCGAGGCGGCCGCCGCCGAGGAGCCCGCTCCGACGGCGGAAGCGGTCAGCGAGGAGGCTGCGGTCGCGACGGGCGAGCCCGAGACGGCCGAGGCCACCGAGGGCGCCTCCGACGAGGGCCGGTCCGAGCCGGTCGCGGCTGCCGGGGCCGAGGCGGGTGCCGAGGGCGCCGCGGCTGCGGATGCCCCCGCCGAGCCGGCCGAGCCGATCGTCATCGAGGTGTGGCGGATGCACCGCCACCAGCGCAACCACGCGCCGCGTCACCAGGGCCGCGGCCGTCCCCAGGACGGCCAGGGCCCGCGCGAGGGCCAGCAGCGCGACCGCTCCCGCGGCTTCCCGCGCCCGGACCAGCGTCCGGAAGGCGGCGAGGGCGCGCCGGCCGAGCAGCGGGCCAACCGCTCCGGCCCGCGCGAGGGGCAGCGCTGGGGCGACCGGCGCCCAGCGGAGAACCGCCCCGCCGGTGAGGGTCGGCCCGAGGGCCGCTTCGAGGGCCGCGGCGGCGAGAACCGCGGTAATCGCGACGGGCGTCCCCCGCGCGGGCCGCATCCGGGCGGCCGCGAGGGCGGTCGTCCCCCGCAGGACCGCCGCGACGGCGCCCCCCGCGGCGGCGGCATGCACGAGGCCCGGCCGCCGCGGCGCGACCGCGCCCCGGACCCGGATTCGCCCTTCGCCAAGCTCCTGGCCCTAAAGGCCCAGATGGAGTCGCGGGACGGCGACAAGCGATGACCGGAGCGCGGTGACCGGCGATGCGTGAGGACCGTCAGCGGCTCGACAAGTGGCTGTGGTTCGCACGCTTCGCCAAGACCCGCTCCCTCGCCGCACGCCTGGTCGAGGACGGCTACGTGAGGGTGAACGGCCAACGGGCCGACGCCCCCGCGAAGGCGCTGGCGGTCGGCGACGTGGTCACCGTCGCGGCCCAGCACGTCACGGCGGCGGTGCGGGTGCGCGATCTCGGGATGCGCCGGGGTCCGGCTCCCGAGGCCCGGCTGCTCTACATCGATCTCGCCGCGGGTCCCTCGGCCGATCCGGCGGACGGTGCTCCCGGCTGAAGCCGCGAAAGCGTGACGCGAAGGCGACGCCGGGTGGCAACGCGACGTCCACCGCCACGGTTCGGCTTGCAAGCCCGCCCGCCCGGGTCTAAGGCCCGCCCCATACGTCCGGGCGCCGCGCGCGAGCGCCCTCACCTGCGCCGAGGTTTCAGCAGCCCATGACCTACGTCGTCACCGACAACTGCATCAAGTGCAAGTACATGGACTGCGTGGAGGTGTGTCCGGTCGACTGCTTCTACGAGGGCGAGAACATGCTCGTCATCCACCCGGACGAGTGCATCGATTGCGGCGTGTGCGAGCCCGAATGCCCGGCCGAGGCGATCAAGCCCGACACCGAGCCGGGCCTGGAGAGCTGGTTGAAGCTGAACGCCGACATGGCCAAGGGCTGGCCGAACATCACCCAGAAGAAGCCCGCCCCGGCCGACGCCAAGGAGTGGGACGGCAAGTCCGGCAAGCTCGAGGCGCATTTCTCGGCCAATCCGGGCTCGGGCGACTGAGGGCCCGAGGCGGGGCCGCCGGCTGGGGAAGACGACCTCTTCCCTGCTCGCATGGCGGCCCTGCGATCGCCCCGCCAAGCTGGTGAAAGATGGTGCAAGGTGCCCGCGTCTCCACGCCGGGCGCCTGAATTTTTTTGATTTTAGGGCCTCTTCGTGCTAGCTTCCTGCTTGCCGTCGCTTGCGTCCGACGTGCTGCCCTCGACCACCGAGCGGGATTTCATCGATGGGGCGACGGGGCATGCGACCAGCCGTGGTGGATCCTATCCTGCCTGCGGCGCGTTCGGACGTTCCTTAGCTATGGTTTGACAGGGACTGGCGGGCATCTCTTCGGGGACGTCCGGCAGGCGCGTATTTGTCGCCGGGCGCCCTGACCCGGATGAACGATCCGGTCGCGGACATTGCCGCGAACGGTGACCTGGAGGCCACCCCCGCATGACGACCGCCAAGAAGACGACAGCTGCCCGGCAGGGTTTCAAGACCGGCGAAGCGGTCGTGTATCCGGCTCACGGCGTCGGCCGCATCACGGCCATCGAGGAGCAGGAGATCGCCGGCTACAAGCTCGAGCTGTTCGTGGTGTCGTTCGAGAAGGACAAGATGGTCCTGCGGGTCCCGACCGCCAAGGCGAACTCGGTCGGCATGCGCAAGCTCGCCGAGCCCGAGCTGGTCAAGAAGGCGCTCGACGTCCTCACCGGCCGTGCCCGGGTGAAGCGCACCATGTGGTCGCGCCGGGCCCAGGAATACGAGGCGAAGATCAATTCCGGCGACCTGATCGCCGTCACCGAGGTGGTGCGCGACCTGTTCCGCTCCGACGCCCAGCCCGAGCAGTCCTACTCCGAGCGTCAGCTCTACGAGGCGGCCCTCGACCGGGTGGTGCGCGAGATCGCGGCGGTGAACCGCATCACCGACACCGAGTCGCTCAAGCTCATCGAGCAGAGCCTCGCCAAGTCCCCGCGCCGCGCCAAGGGCGCCGAGGCCGAGGCCGATGGTGAGGATGTGCAGGACGAGGCCGAGGCCGCCTGAGGCTTCTCCTCCATAACGGATGAACGAAAGCCCGGCCTAGTGCCGGGCTTTCGCGTTTTCGGGGATTCGGTACGCTTGCCGACCGTTCCCATGCGGACATCCGCACCTCGAAACCCGCAGACCGCCAGCTTCCACCCCCTCGACCGCTCCGTCCCCACAACCCTGCCCCATCCCCACGCCCACGACGGAATCGCGCCCTCGCGAGATTTTTTCGCAATGCGGGAACCGATGACCAGTTCGTGCCGTTGTCGCAGGCCTTGCGGTGCAACGGGCGCGCTCCATGCTGCGCCTCGACGTCATCGCGACACACAGCGCTCACCAACGTGGCGGAGGCGGGGATGGCGGAAATCGCAGGCATACGTCGGCAGTTCGTGCGGGTCGCGATGGACGCCCCCTTCCTGGAACGGGAAGAGGAGCGCGGCCTCGCCGTCCGGTGGAAGGACGATCGCGACGAGCAGGCGTTGCACCGGCTGATCTCCGCTCACATGCGTCTCGTCATCGCCCTGGCGGGCCGGTTCCGCCATTACGGCCTGCCGATGGCCGACCTCGTCCAGGAAGGCCATGTCGGCCTGATGGAGGCCGCCGCCCGGTTCGAGCCGGAGCGGGAGGTCCGCTTCTCGACCTACGCGACCTGGTGGATCCGCGCTTCGATCCAGGACTACATCCTGCGCAACTGGTCGATCGTCCGCGGCGGCACGTCCTCGGCCCAGAAGGCCCTGTTCTTCAACCTCCGGCGCCTGCGGGCCCGGCTGATGCAGTCGACCGACGAGCGCGTCGGCGACGAGATCCATCGCCGCATCGCCACCGCCATCGGCGTCTCCCGCGAGGACGTGGCGCTGATGGATGCTCGCCTGTCGGGCCCCGACATGTCCCTCAACGCCCCGATCGGCGACGATGGCGACGCCTCGGCCGAGCGGGTCGACTTCCTGGTCGACAACGCCCCCCTCCCCGACGAGACCGTCTCCGACGCCGTTGACGGCGAGCGCCGCCTGACCTGGCTGCGCCAGGCCCTGACCGTCCTGTCGGAGCGCGAGCTGCGCATCCTGCACGAGCGGCGCCTCGCCGAGGACCAGGCGACCCTGGAGGCCCTCGGGCACCGCCTCGGCATCTCCAAGGAGCGCGTCCGCCAGATCGAGAACCGCGCCCTGGAAAAGCTGCGCCGCGCCCTGGCCGAGCGGTTCCCGCAATCGAATGCCGGGATGAGCGCCTACGTCTGAGCGTCGATCGGTCCGACCGATCGCACCGACATCCTCCCTCGTCCTGTCGCGCCGCTGGCCCGGCAGGACGGGGGAGGATGTTTTCGTTATCCGTGCGCGCGATTGCGGGTTCGGTTGGCGGCCCCGCTAACCCGCCACGACGACCGCGACCTCCCGTTCCGCCTCCACCGCCCAGGCGAGCCGTGCCCCGTCGGGCAGGAGCCGCGAGCCGGCCCGTAGCGACAGGCCGGCCCGGGCGAGGCGCCAGACCGACCCGTCGGCGATAGGCCGGACCGAGCGCGGTTCTGCGATCAGGCCTTCGCCTGTCGCCTTCAGGAACGCCTCCTTCACCGACCAGAGCTCAAGCGCGTGGCGCGCCCGCGCGCCGGCCGGCAGGCCGCGATAGGCGTCGAGTTCCCCCGGGTGCAGGAAGACCGGTGCCACCCCGTCCCAGTCCACCGGCCTGGCCGATCCCTCGACGTCGACGCCGATCCGGCCCGCGGCGGACAGGCCGACCGCGACCCAGCCGCCGCCGTGGCTGAGATTCAGGTCGAGGGCGGGATGGTCGGGCAGGAAGGGCCGGCCGTTGCCGTCCCGCGCCAGGACGATCGTGTGGGGATCACGGCCGAGATGCCCGCCGAGCAGATGGCGCAGGAGCCCGTGGGCCGCCTCGCGCTCGTGCCGGTCCTGGGGGCGCAGGAAGCGGGCGATGCGGACGGCCTCGTCCGGCGGCAGGGCGCGGCGATCCGGCGGCAGGTCGGCCGCCACGCGTCCGGCGGGCGCCGCCGCCACCAGCGTGCCACCGACATACGCGAGGGTCGAAAGGTCCTGCACGCCTGCTACCCCGCCGCGGGACGTCCGCACGGCGTGCTAAAGCACGGACGGACGGCGTGCGTCACGCCTCCTGCAGGTCGTAGAGGGCGGCGAGCTCGGCCTCGTCCAGGATAATGCCGCGGGGCGCCAGCTGCTCGGCGAAGTGGCGCGACGCGAAGGCGATGAAGCTGCGTGTCTTGGCCGGCAGGAGCCGGGAGGTGGTGACGATGCAGACCGGGCTCGGCGTGCCGCGCCAGTCCGGCAGCACCCGCTCGAGGCGGTCCTCCGCCACGTCCTGCTCGACGTCGATCACCCGCAGGAGGGCGATGCCGCGTCCCGAGGCGGCGAAGCGCCGGGCCATCGCCTGGCTGTTGCTGGACACGGCGGCCCCGACGGAGACCGACGCCGTCCGGTCGCCGGACTGGAGCGGCCACGCGTTCGAGGCCGCCGGTGCCCCGACAACCACCGCCTGGTGGCGCGCGAGGTCGGAGGGATCGTCCGGCCGCCCGGCCCGGTCGAGGTAGGCCGGGGCGGCGAACAGGCCGTTCTCGAGTTCCGCCACCTTGCGGGTGATCAGCGAGGTCTCCCGCGGCACCCCGACGGCGAGCGCCAGGTCGTAGCCCTCCTGGGCGAGGTCGACGAGGTGGGGCCAGAGGTCGAGATGCACCCGCACCTGGGCGAAGCGCTGCGAGTACTCCGCCGCGACGGTCGAGAGGTGGTGCATCACCCAGGGATCGGGCGGCGCGGCGATCTTGAGCAGGCCGCTCGGGCCCTTGGCCTGCGCGATCAGCTCGTCGAAGGTGCGCTGCGCCTCCTCCACCAGGCGGATCGCCTGCTCGTAATAGGCCTCGCCGTGCGGCGTCAGGACGAGCTTGCGGGTGGTCCGGTCGAGCAGGCGAAGGCCGATCGCGGTTTCGAACTGGGTGATGCGCCGCGAGAGGGAGGAGATCGGCACGTCGAGCGCGACGGCGGCCTGGCTGAAGCTCTTCCGTTTCGCGACCTCGACGAAGAGCGCCATGTCGCGAAGGACTTGCGGGTGGGCCAAACGGAAACCTCCGGGCATCGGGTGGCGACGCGCCTCGGCGCATCCCGGACCCATCCTCTAGATGATATGCTGCAACTCTAGATAAGGAAACTCCGGGCGGACGTAAGGTTCGTTTTTCACCCGTCGGCGGCGTTTCGCCTTGACGCGCGAGGGGGAGCCGGCGGAACCGCGAGGATGAGCCGGCAACGCAACTCCGGCCTGCACAACCTTGCCTACAACCGTATTTCCGCATGAGGGCCGGGCCCGGTTGACGCAGGGCACCTCGGCGGGGCAACACCGCCGCGCCGACGCGGACGACGCGGCGTCGGCGGACCGGAGCCTCGCATGTCCCATCCCGTCTCGCCGCTCGCGCCCAAGCATCAGCCCGAGCTGCCGCCGATCGCCGGCGTGCGCCTGGCCACCGCGCAGGCCGGCATCCGCTATCGCGGCCGCACCGACGTGCTGCTGGTGCTGCTCGATCCGGGCACCCGTGCCGCCGGCGTCTTCACCCGCTCGAAATGCCCCTCGGCCGCGGTCGACTGGTGCCGCGAGACCCTGGGCGGCGGCCAGTCGGCCCGGGCGCTGGTGGTCAATTCCGGCAACGCCAACGCCTTCACGGGCCTCAAGGGCCGCGACTCGGTGCGGCTCACCGCCGAGATCGCCGGCAAGGCCGCGGGCTGCGCCCCCGGCGAGGTGTTCATCGCCTCGACCGGCGTGATCGGCGAACCCCTCGACGCCACCAAGTTCGACGGCGTACTGGCCGAGTGCGCCGGCCGCACCGGGCCGGGCGCCGAGCGCTGGACCGAGGCGGCCAGCGCGATCATGACCACCGACACCTTCCCGAAGCTCGCGACCCGCACGGTGTCGATCGGCGGGACCGCGGTCACGATCAACGGCATCGCCAAGGGCGCCGGCATGATCGCCCCCGACATGGCGACGATGCTGTCCTTCGTGTTCACCGACGCCGACCTGCCGGCCCCGGTGCTGCAGGCGCTCCTGGCGAAGGGCGTCGCCACGAGCTTCAACTGCTGCACGGTCGACGGCGATACCTCGACCTCCGACACCCTGATGCTGTTCGCGACCGCCAAGGCCGGCAACGCCCCGGTCGCCTCGGCCGAGGACCCGGCGCTGGGCGAGTTCGCCGCGGCGCTCGACGACCTCCTCGCCGAACTCGCCCAGCTGGTGGCCCGCGACGGCGAGGGCGCGCGCAAGTTCGTCACCGTCGAGGTGGGGGGCGCCACCGACGATGCCTCCGCCCACCGGATCGCGATGTCGATCGCCAACTCGCCGCTGGTGAAGACCGCGGTGGCGGGCGAGGACGCCAACTGGGGCCGGGTGGTGATGGCGGTCGGCAAGGCCGGCGAGCCCGCCGACCGCGACCGCCTGGCGATCTGGTTCGGCGACGTGCGCGTGGCCGTCGAGGGGGCCCGCGATCCCGGCTACGACGAGGAGGCGGCCTCCGCGGCGATGCAGGGCGACGCGGTGACGATCCGGGTCGATCTCGGCCTCGGTGCCGGCAAGGCCCGGGTCTGGACCTGCGATCTCACCAAGGCCTACGTCGAGATCAACGGGGATTACCGCTCGTGAGGGCGGCGGCCGCCGGGCTCCTCGCGCTCCTCCTCGCCGGGCCCGCCCTCGCCGACGAGCCGCCGGCCCGGATCGGCGTCATCGGGCGGGCGAGTCGCGAGGTGGCGCCGGACTTCGCCACCGTCGAGGTCGCGGTCGAGAGCCGGGGGGCGACGCCCGCCGCCGCCCTCGACCAGAACTCCGCGGCCGCCCGCAAGGTGGTGGAACTCGCCGGCGAGTTCGGCATCACCGGGCCGGACCTCGCCACCGCGGCGGTCTCCCTGCGCCCCGCCACCAAGACGGTGCGCGACCCCGGCGGCCAGATGCGGGACGCCCCCGACGGCTTCCAGGCCACCAACGCGGTCAGCGTCCGGGTGCGCGACCTCAAGCGCCTGGGCGCCCTGATGCGGCGCCTCATCGACGGCGGCGCCGACCGGATCGGCGGCGTGGCGTTCGGCCTGTCGGATCCCGGCCAGGCCGAGAATGCCGTCCGGGCCGACGCGGTGCGCGACGCCAGGCGCCAGGCCGAGACCCTGGCCGAGGCCGCGGGCCTGCGCCTCGGCCGCCTCGAGAGCCTGGTCTCGCCGCCCCGCCAGGGTGGGGCGATGCCGATGCAGGCCCGCGCCTTCGCGGCCAAGGGCATGCCGGGCGGCCTCGCGGTGCCGGTCGAGCCCGGAACCCTGACGGTCGAGGCGAGCGTCGAGGCCACCTACGCGGTCGCGCCCTGACGGGGCGCGATTTTTACCGACGTCCCTTCTCGCGCGAGCCCACCATGGCCGATCCGTTGAAGCTCCTCCTCGTCGTGGCGGTCGCCCTCGTCGATCCCGACGGGCGCGTGCTGCTGGCGCAGCGCCCGCCGGGCAAGACCCTGGCGGGCCTGTGGGAGTTTCCCGGCGGCAAGATCGAGCCCGGCGAGCGGCCGGAGGAGACGCTGATCCGGGAACTGGCGGAAGAGCTCGGCATCACCGTGAAGGAGGCGTGCCTTGCCCCCCTCACCTTCGCCAGCCACGCCTACGAGAGCTTCCACCTGCTGATGCCGCTCTACGTCTGCCGGCGCTGGGAGGGGTTTGCCCAGCCGCGGGAGGGGCAGGCGCTCAAATGGGTGCGGCCGCGCGACCTCGCGAGCTACCCGATGCCCCCGGCCGACCTGCCGCTGCTGCCGGCGATCGTGGATCTGCTCGGGCCGTAGGGTCCGTCTCCGGGGGCGTCGCCCCCGCAGCCCTCAGCGCGGATTCGGATCCATCGGGTCGCCGCCGCCCGGCCGTGGGCCGTCGTTGGTCGGGAAGAAGCGCCGCGACGGCGTCTGGCGCGGCTGGACCGGCGTGCCGCGCAGCGGCTCGACGTCGACCTGGCCCTGACGGTTGACCTGGCGGGCGCGGGGTACCTCGTCGCCGCCGCGGGCCTGCTCGCGGCGCTTGCGGCCCTCGGGCTTGGCGGCGGCCACCGGCGCGTCCTCCTGCTCCTTCGGCTCGGCGATGAGGTCGGTGCCGCCTTTGCAGTCGACCAGCCACACGTCGTAGATCGGGTGCTCGATCGCGTGCAGGCCCGGGCTCGAGGCGAACATCCAGCCGGTGAAGATGCGGCGGTACTTGTTCTCGAGCGTGACCTCGTCGACCTCCAGGAAGGCGGTGGTCTTGGCGCTCTCGGTTGGGGGCCGGGTGTAACAGACCCGCGGGGTAAGCTGCAGCGCACCGAACTGCACCGTCTCGTCCACCGCCACCTCGAAGGAGACGGTGCGGCCGGTGATCTTGTCGAGGCCGGCGAACACCGCGGTCGGGTTGCGGATCTTGTCGGCCCGGGCCGGCCCGGAGGACAGCGCGCCGCCCAGGACGGCAGCACCCAGAACGACACCGCGGAGGAGCGGGAAGGCGCCCGCGGCGCGGCGTGCGGTCATGCGGCTCAAAACCCAATCGCTCCCGGCTGGAAGTTCGGCGGCCCCGGAAGTTCGGCGGCCCTTGGCGCGGCCTCCGGCACCCGGCCGGCCGGCCGGGCACCCGGTATGACCGGGCGCGCGGGCTCGGTCGGCCCGCCCGCGATAGACACAAGGAGGATGGTGGAAAAAGGGCGGTCTACTCGCCCGGGACCCACGGCACGTAGTCGCCGGTCGCCGCCGGCCGCTGGCCGTAGGAGAGCTGCGAGCCCCGCGGGCGGTAGGCCGCGACCGTGCCGGTGAGGTTCTCCTCGTGCGGCTTCTGCCACTCGCGCGGGACGTAGGTCTCCTCGGAGGGCGGCACGTCGGTGGCGTGGCAGAGCCAGCCGCGCCAGCCGGGCGGCACCTTCGAGGCGTCGGCGTAGCCGTTGTAGATCACCCAGCGGCGCTCGGAGCCGACCGAGGCGTCGATCAGGGGCCCCTGCGCCCGGTAGTAGCGGTTGCCGAGCTCGTCCTCGCCCACGAAGCTGCCGCGGCGCTTGGTGTAGAACTCCAGGCTGACGGTCGAGCCGCTCCACCAGGTGAAGATCCGAAGCAGGGTGTCTTTCAGCGCCATCGCGACCGTCTCTCTCGCGGGGAGCCCCCGGGAATGGGAGGTCCGGCCCCCCGTCGTCGCGCGGGACTATGGTGAGATGCCCCCCGGATGTCCAGCGCGTCCCGCGCCGCAACACGATTCCCCGCGCAGCGTCGGCGGCGGACCCGGTGGTGTCGCCGAAAGTGACCGAAAATCCCCACCCGCCTGTGAACAAGTCGGGCTCCGGACGCGGCGCGGCCTGTGGGCGGCGGGGGATGGAGCGCGATTCTCCCAAGCCGGAAGCGCGCTTAGCCGGGGGCATGGCGCTATCCACAGGAATCCGCCCGTCGACACAACATATAGCGAGGAACGGAGTCGGCTGACACAAGTTATTGACGGGAAGCCACCGAGATCGGTAGTTTCCAGACGACAGGACGGGCGGCTCCCCGAAAGGCGCCGAGGCTCGTCCGCCGAATCTTTCGCGCCCCGCCCTTCCCTTGTAACCGGCGGACCCCGCACGCGTGCGGGCGGTCCCCGGCTGTTCGTGACCGGAGAGTATCCCATGCGGTTCGAGCGTCGCATCACCACCGCGGGGCAGTCGCCCTACGCCAGCATCCCGTTCCGCAAGGCGGTGAGCGAGATCCGCAACCCGGACGGCTCGGTGGTCTTCCGCCTCGACGGAATCGACGTGCCGGAGGCCTGGAGCCAGGTCGCCTGCGACGTGCTGGCCCAGAAGTATTTCCGCAAGGCCGGGGTGCCTGCGGCCCTGAAGAAGGTCGAGGAGAACGGCGTTCCCTCGTTCCTGTGGCGTTCGGTGCCCGACGAGGCGGCGCTCGCCGCCCTGCCCGAGGGCGAGCGGACCGGCTCCGAGACCTCCGCGACCCAGGTCTTCGATCGCCTCGCCGGCTGCTGGACCTACTGGGGCTGGAAGGGCGGCTACTTCACCAGCGAGGAGGACGCGGGCGCGTTCCACGACGAGCTGCGCGCGATGCTCGCCCGCCAGATGGTGGCGCCGAACTCGCCGCAATGGTTCAACACCGGCCTGCACTGGGCCTACGGCATCGACGGCCCGGCGCAGGGGCACTTCTACGTCGACTACAAGACCGGTGAGCTGACCCAGTCGGCCTCGGCCTACGAGCACCCGCAGCCCCACGCCTGCTTCATCCAGTCCGTCGCCGACGACCTCGTCAACGACGGCGGCATCATGGACCTGTGGGTGCGCGAGGCCCGCCTGTTCAAGTACGGCTCGGGCACCGGCTCGAACTTCTCGCGCCTGCGCGGCGAGAACGAGAAGCTCGGCGGCGGCGGCAAGTCGTCGGGCCTGATGAGCTTCCTCAAGATCGGCGACCGGGCGGCGGGCGCGATCAAGTCCGGCGGCACCACGCGGCGCGCCGCGAAGATGGTGATCGTCGACATCGACCACCCGGACGTCGAGGCCTTCATCGACTGGAAGGTCAAGGAGGAGCAGAAGGTCGCCGCGCTCGTCACCGGCTCCAAGGTGGTGTCCAAGCACCTCAAGGCGGTGATGAAGGCCTGCGTCAACTGCGAGGCCGCGGGCGACGCCTGCTTCGATCCCGACCGCAACCCGGCGCTCAAGCGCGAGGTCAAGGCCGCCCGCAAGGTGATGGTGCCGGATGCCGCGATCAAGCGGGTGATCCAGTACGCCCGCCAGGGCTACACCGACATCTCGTTCCCGATCTACGACACCGACTGGGATTCCGAGGCCTACCTGACGGTCGCCGGCCAGAACTCGAACAACTCGGTCTCGCTGACCGACGACTTCCTGCGCGCGGTCGACGCGGATGCGGAGTGGTCGCTGACCCACCGCACCACCGGCAAGGTGGCGAAGACCGTGAAGGCCGCCGAGCTGTGGGACAAGATCGCGGAGGCCGCCTGGGCTTCGGCCGATCCGGGCCTGCACTTCAACACCACGATGAACGACTGGCACACCTGCCCGTCGGGCGGGCGGATCCGGGCCTCGAACCCGTGCTCCGAGTACATGTTCCTCGACGACACCGCCTGCAACCTCGCCTCGGCGAACCTGCTGGCGCTCTACGACCGCGGCGCCAAGAGCTTCGACGTCGAGGGTTACGAGCACCTGTGCCGGCTCTGGACCGTGGTCCTCGAGATCTCGGTGCTGATGGCGCAGTTCCCGAGCCGCGAGATCGCCGACCTCTCCTACAAGTACCGGACGCTGGGCCTCGGCTACGCCAATATCGGCGGGCTCCTGATGACCATGGGCCTGTCCTACGATTCCCGTGAGGGCCGGGCGATCGCCGGCGCGCTCACCGCCATCATGACCGGCGTGTCCTACGCCACCTCGGCCGAGATGGCGCGCGAGCTCGGGCCGTTCCCGGCCTACGAGGAGAATGCCGACGCGATGCTGCGGGTGATCCGCAACCATCGCCGGGCCGCCCACGGCGAGACTGAGGGCTACGAGTTCCTCAACACCAACCCGGTCCCGCTCGATCACGCCGGCTGCCCGCAGGGCGAGCTGGTGGAGCGCGCGAAGGCGGCCTGGGACCGGGCGCTGCAGCTCGGCGAGGAGCACGGCTACCGCAACGCCCAGTCCACGGTGATCGCGCCGACCGGCACGATCGGCCTCGTGATGGATTGCGACACGACCGGCATCGAGCCCGACTTCGCGCTGGTGAAGTTCAAGAAGCTGGCCGGCGGCGGCTACTTCAAGATCATCAACCGGGCGGTGCCGGATGCGCTGCGCACGCTCGGCTACCGCGAGGCCGAGATCGCCGAGATCGAGGCCTATGCCGTCGGCCACGGCTCGCTCGGCCAGGCCCCGGCGATCAACCCGGGGAGCTTGCGCGCCAAGGGCTTCACCGACGAGAAGATCGCGGCGGTGGAATCGGGCCTGAAGTCGGCCTTCGACATCAAGTTCGTGTTCAACCGCTGGACCCTGGGCGAGGACTTCCTGACCCAGACCCTCGGCGTGCCGGCCGACAAGCTCGCCGACCCGTCCTTCGACCTGCTCGCGTTCCTCGGGTTCAGCCGCAAGGACATCGAGGCCGCCAACGTCCATGTCTGCGGGGCGATGACGCTCGAGGGCGCACCGCACCTCAAGGTGGAGCATTACGCGGTCTTCGATTGCGCCAATCCGTGCGGCCGGATCGGCAAGCGCTACCTCTCGGTCGAGAGCCACATCCGCATGATGGCGGCGGCGCAGCCCTTCATCTCGGGGGCGATCTCCAAGACCATCAACATGCCGAACGACGCCACGGTCGAGGATTGCAAGAACGCCTACCGGCTGTCCTGGACCCTGGCGCTGAAGGCCAACGCCCTCTACCGCGACGGCTCGAAGCTGTCGCAGCCCCTCAACTCCGCCCTCGTCAGCGACGAGTCGGACGACGAGGAGGATGCGGTCGAGGCCCTGCTGGCGCAGCCGGCGGTCGCCAAGACCGTGGCGGTGACCGAGAAGATCGTCGAGCGCATCGTCGAGCGCGTCGAGCGCCTGCGCTCCCAGGAGAAGCTGCCGAGCCGCCGCAAGGGCTACACCCAGAAGGCCAAGATCGGCGGCCACACCATCTTCCTGCGCACCGGCGAGTACGACGACGGGCGCCTGGGCGAGATCTTCCTCGACATGAACAAGGAGGGCTCGGCGCTCCGGGCCTTCATCAACAACTTCGCCATCTCGGTCTCGCTCGGCCTGCAATACGGCGTGCCGCTGGAGGAGTACGTCGACGCCTTCACCTTCACCCGCTTCGAGCCGGCCGGCTTCGTGCAGGGCAACGACGCGATCAAGAACGCCACCTCGGTGCTCGACTACGTCTTCCGCGAGCTGGCGATCTCGTATCTCGGTCGCAACGACCTCGCCCATGTCGACCTCTCGGAGCTCGGCAACACGGCGACGGGCGTCGCCCCGTCGAAGCCCAGCGCGTCCGACGCGCCGGTGGCCACCAACGTCTCCCGCGGCCTGCTGCGGGGGTCGGGCGACCGGCTGACCCTGATCCACGGCGGTCCCGCCGGTGCCACCCCGGGCGTCGCCGCGCCGGTCACCGGCCAGTCGGCCCCGGCCGGCGGCACCGTGCACGCGGTGCGGGGTGCGGTGGCGCTCAAGACCGAGCCGAGCCTCGCCGGCAAGGTCGAGGCGCTGGCGGAGGCCCTGCCCTTCGCCAAGCCCGAGGCGGCGCCGGCCGGCCGCAGCGTCTCCGACCGCCGCGCCGAGGCGAAGATGAAGGGCTATGTCGGCGAGGCCTGCCCGGAATGCGCCAACTTCACGCTGGTGCGGAACGGGACCTGCCTGAAGTGCGACACCTGCGGCTCGACGACCGGCTGCAGCTAAGACCGGCTCGCGCCGGAGGATCGGGTCCCGGCGCAGGCCGGGGCCCGTCCCCCGGTGGCGGACGACCCGATATGAGGGCATGAACGGGCCGCATCCTCCGGGATGCGGCCCGTCGTGCGTACGATGGGTCCGGATTCGATCCTCGCCATGCCCGCCCGCCTCCACTCCCTCCGCACCCACCTCCTCACCCTCTGGGCCCTGCTCCTCGCCTCGGCAGGCGCCACCGGCTACCTGCTGACCGAGTTCTACGCCCAGTCGGCCGCCGTGCAGGTGGCGCAGGCCGAGGTCGAGGTGGCGCGCTCCTGCCGCGAGATCGGCGACCGGTTCGCCTTCTTCACCGCCGGCTGGAGCGGCGGGGCCACCGAGATCGACGACACCCTGAAGGGACAGCTCACCGACGTGGTGGTGACGGCGCTCGCCGGCCATCCGGGGGTGGAGGGCGGGATCTGGACCGCCGGGGCCGGCTCGGCCGCCTACGCCTTCCCGACCTACGAGGGGACCGGGCCGAAGACCGACCTGCCCTCGGCCGAGATCGACACGATCCGGCGCATCAACGCCGAGACCCTGAGCGGCGAGCGACCGGTGGCGAAGCGGCGGATCTCCCGGACCCAGACCCTGGTGGTGCAGGGCTGCCCCCTGCGTGGCCCGATCCACGGGGCGACGGCCTGGACGATGACGCGAGTCCATACCGACGAGGGCCGGGCCTACGGCCAGCTCCTCGCCGGGTTCGGCTTCCTCGCCGCGACGGTGCTGGGCTCGGCGCTGATCCTCGGGCGGCTGCTCTGGGTGCTGGGGCGGCGGATCGCCCGGCTCGAGGGCCAGCTCGGCCGCGAGACCCCGGAGGGCGACCTGCCCCGCCTGGCGCCGACCGGCCTGCGCGAGCTCGACCGGCTGGTCGAGGCGCTGAACGCCGCCGGCCTGCGCCTCGGCACGGCCCGCCAGCGCGCCGCGGAGGCCGAGCGGCTCGCCGCGCTGGGCCAGCTCACCGCCGGCATCGCCCACGAGATCCGCAATCCCCTGGCGGCGATCCGGCTCAAGGCCGAGAACGCGCTGGCGAGCCCGGACCCGGCCCGGCCGCGGGCCGCCCTCGACCTCGTGCTGGCGCAGGTCGCCCGCCTCGACCGGCTGACCCGCGACCTCCTCAGCCTGACCCAGCCGCGCACCCCGGTCCTCGCGCCCGTCGACCTCGCGGCGGTGCTGGAGGAGAGCGCGCATCTCCACGACGACCTCGCCCGCGAGCGGGGCGTGCGGATCGTGGTCGCGGAGGTGCCGGGGCGACGCGTCCGCCTCGACGAGGCGCAAGTTCGGCGCGCCCTCGACAACCTCGTCCTCAACGCCCTCCAGCACAGCCCGGCGGACGGCACGGTGCGGCTGTCGGCCCATCTCGGGAACGGGCGGGTGCAGATCCGCGTCGCCGACCGGGGACCGGGCGTCGCGGCGGCCCTGCGCGAGCGGCTGTTCGATCCCTTCGTCACCGGCCGGCCGGACGGGACCGGCCTCGGCCTGGCGATCGTGCGCGAGATCGCCCGCGCCCATGGTGGACGGGTGCACCTCGCCGCCCCACCTCCGGGAAGCCCGTCCCCCGACGCACCGGGTCCCGGCGCGACCTTCGAGATCGACCTGCCCCTCGTCGATCAGCCCGCCATCGATCCGCCCGAGCCGGACATCTCCAAGTCCGATACGCCCGAGACCGCCCCGTGACGGACAGCCGCCCCGCCCGCATCCTGATCGTCGACGACGAGCCGGCCCTGCGCGAAGGGCTGGCCGAGACGGTGAGCGATCTCGGCCATGTCCCGATCCTCGCCGCCTCGGGGGCCGAGGCGCTGGCGTGCGTCGCGGCCGATCCGGCCATCGCCGCGGTGCTCCTCGACCTGCGGATGCCGGGCGCGCTCGACGGGATGACGGTGCTCCAGCGCCTGCGGGCGCAGGCCGCCGCGCCCCCGGTCGCGGTGCTGACCGCCTATGCCAGCGCCGAGAACACCATCGAGGCGATGCGGCTCGGCGCCTACGACCACCTGACGAAACCGGTCGGCCGGGCCGAGCTGGCCGACCTCCTCGGCGGCATGCTGGCCCGCCCGGCGCCCCCGATCGAACCGCCCGCCCCGGCCGCGGCGGCGGGCCTGATCGGCACCAGCGAGGCGATGCGGCGGGTGCAGAAGGCGGTGGGCCTCGCCGCCGACAGCGACACCACCGTGCTGCTGCAGGGCGAGACCGGCACCGGCAAGGAGGTCGCGGCGCGGGCGCTTCACGCCCATGGCCGCCGGAGCATCGGCCCGTTCGTGCCGGTCAACTGCGCGGCGATTCCCGCCGACCTTCTGGAGAGCGAGCTGTTCGGGCACCTGCGCGGCGCCTTCACGGGGGCGACCCAGGACCGGGCGGGCGCCTTCCGGGAGGCGTCGGGCGGCACGCTCTTTCTCGACGAGATCGGCGACATGCCGCCGCCGATGCAGGCCAAGATCCTGCGAGTGCTCCAGGAGCGGGTGGTGACGCCGGTCGGCGGCCGGCCCGTCCCGGTGGCCGTGCGGGTGGTGGCGGCGACCCACCGCGACCTGCCGCGCCTCGTCGCCGAGGGTGGCTTCCGCCAGGACCTGTTCTACCGCCTCAACGTCGTGCCGATCGTCCTGCCGCCCCTGCGCGAGCGCCTGGCCGACATCCTGCCGCTGGCCGAGCACTTCCTCGCCCTCGCCGGCGCCGGGACGACGCGCCTGTCGCCCGAGGCCGCCGCCCTGCTCATGCGCCACCCCTGGCCCGGCAACGTGCGCGAGCTGCGCAACGTGATCGAGCGCGCGGCCGTGCTGGCGCGGGGCCCGTCGATCGGCGCGGGCGATCTCGGCCTCTCGGGGCCGGGGCCGGGGGAGGCCGGGTCGGCCCTGCCGGCCTGGCTCGGCGACGATCTGCCGGGCGCCGTGGCGCGGCTGGAGGAGGCGATGATCCGCCGGGCCCTGCGGGCGAGCGGCGGCAACCGCGCGCAAGCCGCGAAGGCGCTCGGGATCCAGCGCCAGCTCCTCTACGCCAAGATCGAGCGCCATGGCCTCGGACGGGACGACGCGGCGTCGGGAAACACGACGCCGGGTGTCGGGAATCCCGACGCCTAGGCCGGCGCCGTCATCGCCCTTCCCGATATCTTTCAACGACTTGGCATCTGGCACGGAAGTTGGGATGTCGCGGTCGAGCCGGCCGTCCGCCGGTGTGAACGAGCGACAGCCATGACGACAGGCGCACCCGTGCTCCGCCTCCGGGCGGCCGGCCTCGCGGCCCTGCTCCTCGCCGCCGGTCCGGCCGCGGCGCAGGACGCGTCCGTCTGGGATCCCGGCACCCTGCCGGAGACGAAGGGGACGGTGAAGCAGTACACGCTCACCCCCCGCGGCGAGGTCGACGGGCTGATTCTCGCCGACGGCACCGAGGTGAAGCTGCCGCCGCGCCTGTCGGGCGCCGTGGTGTTCACGGTCCGGCCGGGCGACGCGGTGTCGGTGCGCGGCATGCGCGCCCGGGCGCTGCCCCTGGTCGACGGCGCCCAGATCCGCAACGAGGCGACCGGCGCGACCCTGGTCACCCTCGGGGGTCCGGAGCCGGCCGCCGCCGAGACGGTCGTGAGCGGGCGCATCGCGACCCTGCTGCACGGGCGCCGGGGCGAGGTGAACGGCGCGATCCTCGACGACGGCACCACCCTGCGGCTGCCGCCGCACGAGGCGGCGCGCCTCTCGAGCGTCCTGCAGGCCGGCCAGCCGGTCAGCCTGCGCGGCGCGGTGGCGAAGAGCCCGCTCGGAGCGGTGGTCGAGGTGCGCGCGCTCGGCGCGAGCCCGGACAGCCTCTCCGAGGTCGGCGGCCCCCCGCCCCGCCCGCCGGGCCCCCGCGGCGAGCCCCGCCCGCCCGGCGGCCCCGATGCGCCGCCCCCGCCTCCTCCGCCGCCCGGTGGGCCCGGCGCGGCCCCACCGCCGCCTCCCGGGGGTCCCGGTGCGGCTCCGCCTCCCCCGCCGCCCGGCGGCCCGGGCGCTCCGCCCCCGGCACCGCGCCGGTTCTGATCCCGCCCGGCCGGAGACGGTCCGCTTGAAGACGACCTGCGCGGCGCGAACGTCCCGCGCAGGTGCTTAATCCCGATGGCATCGCAACTTTTCGCGATCCCGCCGGTTCTCGGCTCCGGATAGGCGCGTCCTTCCTCAGGGAGACATCACGGTGAGCACGGCACAATCCCTCCCTGCCTCTGGGTCCGGCGCGCCCGACCGACAGCCGTCGCGGCGGGCGTTGCGGGGGCTCGACGCGCTCAACTTCACCCTGGCGGACGTGCGCGACGGCCTCGGTCCCTACCTCGCCATCTACCTCATCGCCGTGCGTGGCCCGGACCAGGGCTGGAACGAGGCGACCACCGGCATGATCATGACGATCGCCGGCATCGCCGGCCTCATCGCCCAGACGCCGGCCGGCGCGCTCATCGACCGTTCGCGGCACAAGCGCACCATCGTCATCGCGGCAGCGCTCGCCGTGACCCTGAGCTGCCTGGCGCTGCCCTTCATCTCCAACTTCTACGCGGTGGCCGCCACCCAGTCGCTCGCCGGCATCGCCGGGGCGATCTTCCCGCCGGCGCTCGCCGCCATCACCCTCGGGGTGGTGGGCCCGAAGCTCTTCGCCAAGCGCATCGGCCGCAACGAGGGATTCAACCACGCCGGCAACGCCGTCTCGGCGGCGCTCGCCGGGGGACTGGCCTACCTGTTCGGCCCCATCGTGGTGTTCTGGCTGATGGGCGTGCTCGCCGCGCTCTCGATCGGCGCGATGCTGATGGTGCCGGAGGACGCGATCGACAACGACCTCGCCCGCGGCCTCGACAGCGCCGAGGACCAGTCGGGCGGCGAGCAGCCCTCCGGCCTGACCGCGCTCCTCCAGAACAAGTACCTGATGCTGTTCGCGCTTCTGGCCGCGATCTTCCACCTCTCGAACGCCGCGATGCTGACCTCGGTCGGCCAGCTCCTCACCCACCTGTCGGGCAAGGACAACGCCACCTCGCTGATTGCGATCTGCATCGTGGCGGCGCAGTGCGTGATGGTGCCGGTGGCGATGTTCGTCGGGCACAAGGCCGACGCGATCGGCCGGAAGCCCATCTTCCTCGCCGCCTTCGGGGTGCTGGCGCTGCGCGGCGTGCTCTACACCTTCTCGAACAACCCGTTCTACCTCGTGGCGGTGCAGCTCCTCGACGGCATCGGCGCCGGCGTCTACGGCGCGCTCTTTCCGATCGTCGTGGCGGACCTGACCCGCGGCACCGGGCGGTTCAACGTCAGCCAGGGCGCAGTCGCGACGGCCCAGGGGCTCGGCGCGAGCCTGAGCGCCACGCTGGCCGGGCTCATCATCGTCTCGGCCGGCTACTCGACGGCCTTCCTGACGCTGGCCGGCATCGCGGGCCTGGGCTTCGCCCTCTACCTGCTGGTGATGCCCGAGACCCGGGGCTTCGAGCCGGCCCAGGCCGGCACGCCCTCCGACCCGACCGGTCGGCCCGCCCTTCTGGGGGTCTGAGTCCGGCCATGACCATCCCCCTCGCCTTCGCCCATATCGGCGACCTCCACCTCGCCGGGGCGGAGGCCGACAACGCCCGCGACTTCGCCGCCATCGTGGCGCAGCTGAACGAGGTGGAGGGGCTCGACTTCGTCTTCGTGCCCGGGGACAACGCCGATAACGGCCGCCCCGAGCAATACGCCCTGGTGCGGGCCGGCCTCGACCGGCTCCGCCTGCCGGCCCACGTCATCACCGGCGACCACGACATGGAGGGCGGCAGCCTCGACGCCTTCCATGACGGGCTCGGGGTGCCCCGCCTGCCCTACGCGGTCGACCTGCGCGGCGTGCGCTGCCTCTTCCTCGACATGTGCGGGCCGGGTTCCGGCGGGCCGGATTTCCGCCTCGGCCCCGACCAGGTCGCCTGGCTCGCCGGCGAGCTGGAGCGGGCCGGCGACACGCCCTGCGCCCTGTTCATGCACAGCTACCCGGCCGACTTGAAGGGCGAGGGCGAAGCCGAGCGCGTCGCCGACCTCGTCCATCGCGGGCCGGTGCGCCTCGTCGAGATGGGGCACACCCACTACAACGAGCTCGCCAACGACGGACGCACCGTCTACGCGGCGACCCGCTCGACCGGGCAGATCGAGGAGGGCCCGGTCGGCTACGCGATCGCGGCGATCGACGGCGGCGTGGTGAGCTGGCGCTTCAAGGAGCTGGCCCGGCCCTGGCCGGTCGTGCTGATCACCGCCCCCGCCGACCGGCGCCTCGCCTGCGACGCCGGCCACGTGGTCGGCGAGAGCGTGACCCTGCGCGCCCTGGTGCTGGGACCGGCCGAGACGGTGGAGTACCGCATCGACGACGGGCCGTGGCGGCCGATGGCGCGGGAGGACGGCGCGCGCTGCTACGCGGCCACGATCGCCTGGCCGGCGGACGCCCGGGCGATCGAGGTCCGGGCGACGGGCGCGGGCGCCACCGACACCGACGCGATCGAGCCGGCGAGCGATCCGACCGGCCTGCCCACCTCCCGCGGGATCGGCAGCGACGCCGATGCGCTCGGCGCCTGGGAGGCGCGGGGCCTCCTGGGGACGCAGCTCGGACCGAACAGGAACGGGCGGCAGTGGTGAGGGAGAACCGCCCGCGTCCCGAGGCGAACCGCAACGGCTGAAACCTTTCCCACCCGCGGCCTCGTCCCGAGGTGCGACCGACGGGAGCCTCGACGGAGGCTTCCAGAACCCACCGTGATCCCCGGGGCCCTCCATCGAGGCTCGTTTCACTCGCACCTCCGGACGAGGTCGCGGGTGGGAGCGCCGCGAACGCGGGTGGTCCCGAGCCGAACACCCTTCAGTTCCTCCCGACCGTGACGACAGGACTTCTTCCCCGATGGCCGCGCTGACGCTCAGCCCCAATCTCGCGACCTGGGCGATCGCCGCCCTCGCCACCCTCGGCGTGATCGTGCGCCCGTTCTCCTGGCCGGAGGCGATCTGGGCGGTGGCGGGCGCCCTCGCCCTGGTGCTCCTCGGCCTGATGCCGGCCGGCACCGCCTGGGAGGGCGTGCTCAAGGGCACCGACGTCTACCTCTTCCTCGTCGGCATGATGCTGATGTCCGAGGTCGCCCGGAAGGAAGGCCTGTTCGACTGGCTCGCCGGCATCGCGGTGCGCACCGCCAAGGGCTCGGCCACCCGGCTCTTCACCCTGGTCTACCTCGTCGGCACGGTCGTCACGGTCTTCCTGTCGAACGACGCCTGCGCGGTGGTGCTGACGCCGGCTGTCTACGCCGCGACCCGGGCCGCCAAGGTCGAGAACCCGCTGCCCTACCTGTTCATCTGCGCCTTCATCGCCAACGCGGCGTCGTTCGTGCTGCCGATCTCGAACCCGGCCAACCTCGTGGTCTTCGCCGAGCATATGCCGCCGCTGACCCGCTGGCTCGCCCTGTTCGGCCTGCCGTCGCTGCTGGCGATCGGGACGACCTACCTCGTCCTGCGGCTCACCCAGAACGGCGCCCTCAAGCGGCAATCGGTCGCCACCGACGTCGAGGCGACGGCGCTGTCGCGCACCGGGATCGTAGCGGGCCTCGGCATCGTGGCGACCGGCGCGGTGCTGATCGGCGCCTCGGCGCTCGGGCGCGATCTCGGCCTGCCGACCTTCGTGGCGGGGCTCGCCACCACCCTCATCGTGCTGGCGCTCCGCAAGGGGAGCGGCGCGGTCGAGGTGGTCAAGGACGTGTCCTGGAGCGTGCTGCCGCTCGTCGCCGGGCTGTTCGTGCTGGTCGAGGCGCTGGAGAAGACCGGCGTGCTGGCGATGATCGCCGACGCCCTGAAGCAGGCCGCCACCGCCGCGCCGACCGAGACCGCCTGGGGCGCCGGCGCGCTGATCGCCATCGCCTGCAACCTGGTCAACAACCTGCCGGCGGGCCTGATCGCCGGGGCCGCGGTCCAGGCCGCGCACGTCCCCGAGAAGGTCGCGGGCGCGGTGCTGATCGGCGTCGATCTGGGGCCGAACCTCTCGGTCACCGGCTCGCTCGCCACCATCCTGTGGCTCACCGCGATCCGCCGCGAGGGCCAGGACGTCAGCTTCTGGAGCTTCCTCAAGCTCGGCCTGGTGGTGATGCCGCCGGCCCTCGCGCTGGCGCTCGCAGGTCTTCTTCTCGTCTGACCGCTCCTCCTCGTCCGATCCCCTCCCACAGGAAGGTTTTCCCGGTGTCGATCGCCGCGCTCCTCTACCCCTTCATCCTGGTCGCCGGTGCGCTCCAAGCGCTCGGCAATGCGATGAACGCGCAGCTGCGCGGGCACATGGTCAATCCGTGGCTCGCCGCCACGGTGTCGTTCCTGCCGATCGTGTTCGTCTTCACCACCCTGTTCCTGGTGATGCCGACGCCGCTGCCGACCCTCGAGACCCTGGAGAAGATGCCCTGGTACGCCCCCCTCGGGGGGCTGGCCGGCGCGGTCGCGGTGTTCGGGGGGCTCGCCTTCATCGACAAGGTCGGCGCCGGGCCGTTCAACGGCCTGACCCTGACCGCCAACATCATCACCTCGCTCGCCCTCGACGCGTTCGGGCTGTTCGGCCTCCAGGCCGCCGGCTTCAAGCCGCTGCCCTGGCTCGGCGGACTCCTGATGGCGGCCGGCGTGGTGTTCATCGCGCGTACCGCCGGCAAGAAGGACGAGGGCGAGAGCCACGGCATGAGCGGCAAGCTGCTCTACCCGTTCATCCTGGTGGCGGGCGCCCTGATGGCGATCGGCGTGGTGTGGAATTCGCAGCTGCGCGGAGCACTGGTCAATCCGTGGCTCGCCGCCACCGTGTCGTTCGTGCCGGTGGTCTTCGCCTTCGCGCTGATGGTCCTGCTGAAACCCACGCCGCTGCCGAAGCGGGAGGACCTGGCAGGCGTGCGCTGGTGGATGCCGCTCGCCGGCATCACCGGCGCGGTCGCGGTGTTCGCGGGCCTCCTCTTCGTCGACAAGGTCGGGGCCGGCGCGCTGAATGGGCTCCTCATCACCGCGAACCTCCTGACCTCGGTGGCGCTCGACCATTTCGGCTGGCTCGGCATGCGGCAGGTCAAGGCCGGCCCGCCGCGCCTGCTCGGCGCCGCCCTGATGGTCGGCGGGATCGTGCTGATCTCGGTGTTCTGACGGGGGAATCGCCGGACGGGACGTACCCGTCCGGCGATTCCCGCCTACTCCGCCGCCGCCAGCGCCGGCCGCTTGTCCGCCACCCCGTCCAGGGCCGCCGGGCGCGGGCCGCCGGTCGCCCAGTCGAGCAGTTCCACCGTGTGGACGATCGGGATCGCGGTGCCCTTCCCGATCTGGGTGGCGCAGCCGATGTTGCCGGTGGCGATCACGTCGGGCCGCACGCGCTCGATATTGGCGACCTTGCGGGCGCGCAGGTGCGCGGCCAACTCCGGTTGCAGGATGTTGTAGGTCCCGGCCGAACCGCAGCAGATGTGGCCCTCCGGCACGTCCTTCACGGTGAAGCCGGCGCGCGCGAGCAGCGCCTTCGGCTCGGTGCGCAGGCCCTGCCCGTGCTGCATCGAGCAGGCGGAGTGGTAGGCGACGACGAGGTCGGTCTCGACCACCGGCTCGGACAGGCCGAGGCCTGTGACGTACTCGGTCACGTCGCGGGCGATCCCCGCGACCCGGGCCGCCTTCGCCGCATAGGCCGGGTCGTCCCGGAACATGAAGCCGTAATCCTTGATCGTGGTGCCGCAGCCCGAGGCCGTGACCACGATGGCATCGAGACCCTCGCCGTCCATCTCGGCGATCCAGGCGTCGATCGTGCGCTTGGCCAGCGCGTGCGAGGACTCCTCCTGGCCCATGTGGTGGGTGAGCGCGCCGCAGCAGCCCTCGCCCCTGGCCTGCACCACCTCGACGCCGTGGCGGTTCAGGAGCCGGATCGCCGCCTCGTTGAAATCCGGCCGCAGGACGCTCTGGGCGCAGCCGCGCAGGAGCGCCACCCGGCCCCGGCGCGGACCGGCGGCGGGGAAGCGGCCGGGCCTGTCATGCGCCGAGCGGGTCGGCAGCGCGTCCGGCGCGAGGTCGAGCATCGCGGCCAGCCGATTGCCGACCTTCGGCATCCTCGCGGCGAGGCCCCGGAACGGCCGGCCGAGGGTGGCGCCGAGGAGCGCCAAGCGGAAGCGGTTCGGGTAGGGCAGCACGCGCGCCAGCACCGCGCGCAGGAACCGGTCCTCGGCCGGACGGGCATAGGTCTTCTCGATATGGGCGCGGGCATGGTCGACGAGGTGCATGTAGTGCACCCCCGACGGGCAGGTGGTCATGCAGGACAGGCACGATAGGCAGCGGTCGACGTGCTTGACCACCTCGGGGCTCGCCGGCTTGCCGCCCTCCAGCATGTCCTTGATCAGGTAGATGCGCCCGCGCGGCGAATCGAGCTCGTCGCCGAGCAGCAGGTAGGTCGGGCAGGTGGCGGTGCAGAAGCCGCAATGCACGCAGGTGCGCAGGATCTTCTCCGAGGCCGCCATGGCCGGGTCGGCGAGCTGCGCGGGGGTGAAGCTGGTCTGCACGGCGTTTCCTCGGGCGGAGTCTCGGAGGACGTTTGGTGTCTCGGAGGACGTTTCTTGGTGGGCCGTTCCGTCGGGCCCTCGGCTCCCCCGTATCTAGACCATTTTCAAGGTGGCGGGAGCGGCTTTCGGGGCCGCCCCCCGCGCACGGTGCCGCACGAGGCGCCGATGCGACGTCAGGCGCTGCCGATGGCGACGCCGGCGAGCAGCACCAGTACCCCGCCGAGCACCACCTGGAGCGCGGCGCGCCAGAACGGCGTCTCCATGTAGCGGGTGCGGATCGCCGAGATCGCGCAGAGCTCGACCACCACCACCAGCGCCGCCAGCACGGTGGCGATCGCGAAGGCGTTCGACCAGGAATCCGGCACCAGGTAGGGCAGCGTGTGGCCCAGCCCCCCGACCGTCGTCATCACGCCGCAGACGAGGCCGCGCAGCCAGGGCGAGCCGCGCCCGGTGATGCTGCCGTCGTCCGACAGGGCCTCGGTGAAGCCCATGCTGATGCCCGCGCCGATCGAGGCGGCGAGGCCGACCAGGAAGGTCTGCCAGTTGTTGTGCGTGGCGAAGGCGGCGGCGAAGAGCGGCGCCAGCGTCGAGACCGACCCGTCGATCAGCCCGGCGAGGCCCGGCTGGACGTAGCGCAGCACGAACAGGCGGTGGGCGGCCCGCGCCTCCTCGGCGGCGGCATCCCCGCTCTCCTGCTCGGCCGACAGGGACGCGGCCCGGTCACCGTGGCCGCGCTCGATCTCGGCGAGCCGGGTGAAGAGCTGGCGCACCCCGAGATCGCGCGAGAGCTCCGCCGCCCGCTCGTAGAAGGCGGCGGCCTGCGCCTCCATCCCCTGCGCCTCCCGCCGCATCCGCGCCGCGTCGAGCCCCTGCCACCAGACCGGCCGGCGGCGGGGAAACCCCTTCACGTCCTCGCGCCGCAGGGGCGGCAGGTGCTCGCCGAAGCGCTGGCGATACGCCGCGTAGAGGTCGTCGCGGTGCCCCGCCTCCTCCTCCGCCATCGCCTCGAACACCCCGGCCGAGCCCGGCAGGTCGGCCCGCAGGCTCTCGGCGAAGCTGCGGTAGATGCGGGAATCCTCCTCCTCGCTGGCGATGGCGAGGGCCAGCACCTCGCGTTCGGTGAGATCGGTCAGGGCCTTCACGGGCATGCTCCAGTCTGGAATGGCTCCAATCTATAGATTGGAGCCATTCCAAACAAGTCGGCGCGCCCGCGAAAAGGCGTGCGATGCCGCACGCCCGGGGTCTCCGACGCGCCCGCGCGGCGGTTGCCTCGCGGGCCCGAACGGAGCATGACGGCGCCCGGATTCGCGCGGGCTCCCTTGTCGTCCCGCGGGTGCGGGGCCGCGCGGGGTCTCTTGTCCCGCGCGCCGAAGAGCCCGTCCTCCCGAACGAAGTGCTGCCGATGAGCGTCGTCACCCGCATCGCCCGCAGCCGGGCCGCCCAGGAAAGCCTCGGGTTCCTCGGCGCGAGCTACCTGAAGCTGGTGCGGCGCACGAACCGCTTCAGCCTCGATCCGCCCGACGCCTACGACTGGCTGACGCCGATGCGGCCGTTCATCGCCGCGATGTGGCACGGCCAGCACCTGATGGTGCCGTTCGTGCGCCGGCCGCAGGACCGGGTCGCCACCATGGTGTCGCGCTCGGTCGACGGCGGGGTGAACACCGCCGTGCTCGAGCGGTTCGGGGTCAGGGTGATGCGCGGCTCGGGCGCGCGGCGCGCGAGCGATGTCTGGGCCAAGGGCGGGGTCCAGGCCCTGCGCGGCTGCCTCAAGGCCCTGGAGGACGGCGAGTCGGTGGCGTTCAGCGCCGACGTGCCGAAGGTGTCGCGGCGCTGCGGCGAGGGCATCGTGATGCTGGCGCGGATGTCCGGCCGCCCGGTGGTGCCGACCGCCGTGGTGACGAGCCGCTACCTGCAATTCGACAGCTGGGACCGGGCGAGCCTCGGCCTGCCCTTCGGCCGCGGCGTGATGGCCTTCGGCGAGCCGATCAGCGTACCCCGCGACCTCGACGCGGCGGGGATCGAGGCGGCGCGCCTGCGCATCGAGACCGACCTCAACGCGGTCCATGCCCGGGCCTTCGCGCAGGTCGGCCGGATCGATCCGATCCATTCCCGCAAGGGCCATACCCGCGAGGGGACCTCCGCCCGATGAGGCGCGAGGAGACCCGGCCGGGCGAACCCCACCCTCGGGACCTGCCGGCCCTGCTGCGCGCCTACCATTACGGGCTGATCGCCGGCGAGCCGGCGCTCGCGGGGCTGCTCGCCTGGCGGCGCCGGCGCGGCAAGGAGGACCCGGTCCGCCTGCCCGAGCGCACCGGCCGCCCCGGCAGGCCGCGGCCGGCGGGCCCGCTGGTCTGGGCCCACGGCGCCAGCATCGGCGAGGCCCTGTCGCTCCTCGGCCTCGTCGAGCGGCTGACCCGGCGCGGCTTCACGGTGCTGGTCACCTCCGGCACCCGCACCTCGGCCGAGCTGCTGGCCCGGCGGCTTCCGGCGGGGGCTCTGCACCAGTTCGTGCCCCTCGACGCGCCGCGCTACGTTGCCCGCTTCCTCGACCATTGGCAGCCGGACCTCGCCCTCGTCGCCGAATCGGAATTGTGGCCCAACACCATCCTGGCGCTGCACGCCCGCGGGGTGCCGCTGATCCTGGTGAACGGGCGGATGTCCGAGCGCTCGGCCCGCGGATGGGGGCGCACCCCGGCGGTCGCGCGCGCGCTGCTGTCGCGGGTCGCGCTCTGCCTCGCCCAGAGCCGGGAGGAGGCGGAGCGCTTCGCCCGCCTCGGCGCCCCCCGGGTCGAGACCGGCGGCAACCTGAAATTCGATGCCGGCCCGCCGCCGGCCGATCCCGAGGCGCTGCGCCAGATCCAGGGCGTGATGCAGGACCGTCCGGTCTGGCTCGCCGCCTCGACCCACCCGGGCGAGGAGGCCGCCGCCGCCGCGGTCCACCGGGCGCTGGCGCGGACGCATCCGGGCCTCCTCACCATCGTGGTGCCGCGCCATCCCGACCGGGGGGCGGAGGTGGCGGCCCAGGCCGCCGCCGCGGGGCTGCGGGTCGGGCGCCGCGCCACCGGCGGGCAGCCGCACGACAAGGTCGATCTCTACGTCGCCGACACGGTGGGCGAGCTCGGCCTGTTCTACCGCCTGTGCCCGCTCGTCTTCGTCGGCGGCTCGCTCGCCCGGCACGGCGGCCAGAACCCGATCGAGCCGGCCCGCCTCGGCGCGGCGATCCTGACCGGGCCGCATGTGCGCAACTTCGCCCAGGTCTACGGCGCCCTCGAACGCGCCGGCGGCGCCCGGACGGTCCGGGACGGGCAGGAACTGACGGCGGCGGTCGACGGGCTGCTCGGCGATCCCGAAAGCCGCCGGGCGATGGCCCGGGCCGGCGCCGCGGCGATCGAGGCGGCCGGCGGCGCCACCGACCGGGCGATGGCGGCGCTCGAGCCCTTCATCTGCCAGCTGATCATCGCCGGGCGGTTCGCCTCGTGAAGCAGGCGCCGGGCTTCTGGTGGCACGAGACGCCGAGCCCGGCGGCCCGGCTGCTGGCGCCGATCGGTCGCGTCTACGGGGCGCTCTGCGCCCGCCGGATGGCGCGGGCCGGCACCCGGGTGCCCGCCCCCGTGGTCTGCATCGGCAACTTCTCCCTCGGCGGCGCCGGCAAGACGCCGACGGCGCTGGCGGTGGCGGGCCTGCTGCGCGACCTCGGCCGGCGCCCGGCCTTCCTGAGCCGGGGCTACGGCGGCAGCCTGACCGGTCCCGTGCGGGTCGATCCCGCCCGGCACGGCGCGGCGGAGGTCGGCGACGAGCCGCTGCTGCTGGCCCGCGCCGGCCCGGCTTTCGTCGCCCGCGACCGGGTGGCGGGCGCGCAGGCCTGCCTGGCGGACGGCGCCGACGTGGTGGTGATGGATGACGGGCTGCAGAACCCGGGCCTCGCCAAGGACCTGTCCGTCGCGGTGTTCGACGGGGCGGTCGGGCTCGGCAACGGCCAGGTGTTTCCGGCGGGTCCGCTGCGGGCGCCGGCCGCCGCGCAATGGCCCCGCATCCACGCCGCCCTGGTGATCGGCGAGGGAGCACCGGGCGAGCGGGTCCTGGCCGAGGCGCGGGCGCGCGGGCTGCCGGCGCTTCGCGGCCGGCTGCTTCCCGATCCAGCCGCCGCCGCGGCGCTGGCGGGACGCCCGGTCCTGGCCTTCGCGGGGATCGGCCGGCCGCAAAAGTTCTTCGCGAGCCTGCGCGAGGTCGGGGCGGAGATACGCGAGACCCGGGCCTTCCCGGACCACCACGCCTTCACGGCCGCGGAGGTCGCAAGCCTCGTCGCGGACGCGGCAGGGGCAAACCTCCTCCTGGTGACGACCGAGAAGGACCGGGTGCGCCTGCCGGCCGACCTGCCGGTGGCGACGCTGCCGGTGGTGCTGGCCCTCGACGAGCCGGAGGCGCTCGCCGCGCTGCTGCGGCGGCTCCGACCGCTACCCGGCCCGTGAGTCCTGGCGCAGGCGCACCATCACGGCGTCGGGATCGGCATAGGCCTCCTGGCGCGCCACGCTCCAGTAGCGAAGGGCATCGAGCGGGATCTCGACGCCGGTCACGCCGCAGCGCACGAAACGGCCGGGCTTCACCACCCGCAGGTTGCTGTCGCCGTACTCGACGACGGCCTCGCCGGACCCGTTGCGCTCGAACCGTCCCAGCATCGCCCCGGATCCCTCGCCTCTTGGAAAGACGACGGGTTTAAGACCACCGCACCGGCTTGTCGACGGGCTCGACGGCGGGCGCCGGTCCGGCCATGATCGGGTCTCGCCGCCACGCAGCCGGAGCCGCGATGGACCCGATCGACACCCTGTTTTCCGCCGCCCGCGCGGTCCAGGGCCGCGCCCACGCCCCCTATTCGCGCTTCCGCGTCGGCTCCGCCGTCCTGGACGAGGCCGGGGCGGTGCATGCCGGCTGCAACGTCGAGAATGCCGCCTACCCGGTCGGCACCTGCGCGGAGGCCGGGGCGATCGCCGCCATGGTGGCGGCCGGCGGCCGGCGCATCGCCGCGATCCTGGTGCTCGGCGACGGCGCGGCGCTGGTCACCCCCTGCGGCGCCTGCCGCCAGCGCATCCGCGAATTCGCCGCCCCCGACACGCCGATCCACGTCGCCGGGCCGGAGGGCCTGCGCCGGACCTTCACCCTCGACGACCTGCTGCCCGCCTCGTTCGGGCCGGACAACCTCGCGTGAGCGCGAGCGATTCCCGCATCGCCGCGGCCGCCGCACATGTGCGGGCCCGCCTCGGGGACGAGCCCTTCGCCCTCGCCCTCGTGGCCGGCACCGGGCTCGGGCCCCTGGCCGGGCGGCTGAGCGATGCGGTCGCCCTGCCCTACGGCGAGATCCCGCACTTTCCCGCCTCCGGCGTCTCGGGCCATGCCGGGCGGCTGGTGGCCGGGCGCCTCTCGGGGCGCCGGGTGCTGCTGTTCCAGGGCCGCGCCCACGCCTACGAGCACGGCGACGCCGCCGCCATGCGGGTCCCGGTCGGGGTGGTGGCGGCGCTCGGCGCCCCGCCGCTGCTCCTCACCAACGCCGCCGGCTCGCTCCTGCCCGAGGCCGGGCCCGGCCGCCTCGCCCTCGTCACCGACCACGTCAACCTGTCGGGCATGAACCCGCTCTACGGCGAGGCGTCCGACGCCCGCTTCGTGCCGATGGTAGACGCCTACGATCCGGCCCTGCGCGCGGCGCTGAAGCGGGCGGCGCGGGAATGCGGCGTGCCGCTGGCGGAGGGCGTCTACGCCTGGTTCTCGGGCCCGAGCTTCGAGACCCCGGCGGAGATCCGCATGGCTAAGGTGCTCGGCGCCGACCTCGTCGGCATGTCGACGGTGCCGGAGGTGATCCTCGCCCGGTTCTTCGGCCTCCGGGTCGCGGCCCTGTCGCTGGTGACGAACTACGCCGCCGGGTTCGAGGCCGGGACCGGAATCGGCGCCCCCCACCACGCCGAGACCAAGCGCGTCGCCGAACAGGCCGCCGACGATGTCGGGCGCCTCGTCGCGGCGCTCGTCTCCGGCGCCCTCTGACACCCTCTTCCGGGACGAACCCATGACGCTGCTGCCGCAGGAACTGATCCGCCTCAAGCGCGACGGGCAGGCGCTGCCGGACGACGCCCTCGAGGCCTTCATCGCCGGGCTGATCGACGGACGGGTGACCGAGGGCCAGGCGGCGGCCTTCGCCATGGCGGTCTTCTTCCGCGGCCTGTCGCTGCCCGAGCGCGTCGCGCTCACCCGGGCGATGACCCGCTCCGGCACCGTCCTCGACTGGGACCTGCCGGGCCCGGTCCTCGACAAGCACTCGACCGGCGGCGTCGGCGACACGGTGAGCCTGCCGCTCGCCGCGATGGTCGCGGCCTGCGGCGGCTACGTGCCGATGATCTCGGGCCGCGGCCTCGGCCATACCGGCGGCACCCTCGACAAGCTCGACAGCATCCCGGGCTACACCACGGCGCCCGACATCGACCTGTTCCGGTCCGTCACCCGGGAGGTCGGCTGCGCGGTGATCGGCCAGACCCCGGACCTCGCCCCCGCCGACCGGCGGCTCTACGCCATCCGGGACGTCACCGGCACGGTCGAATCCCTCGACCTGATCACCGCCTCGATCCTGTCGAAGAAGCTCGCGGCCGGGCTGCAGGGCCTCGTCATGGACGTGAAAGCGGGTTCCGGCGCCTTCATGGCCCGCACCGAGGAGGCACGGGGCCTCGCCGAGAGCCTAGTGACGGTAGCGAACGGCGCCGGCCTGCCGACCCGGGCGCTCCTCACCGACATGGACCAGCCCCTGGCCTCGGCCGCCGGGAACGCCGTCGAGGTCGCGTATGCCCTCGACTACCTGGCCGGCCGCCGGCGCGAGCCGCGCTTCCACGCCGTGACGGTGGCGCTCGGCGCCGAGATGCTGGTCCTCGGGGGCTTGAGCCCCGACCTCGCCGACGCGACCGCCCGGCTGGAGGACAGCCTGGCCTCGGGCCGCGCCGCGGAGGTGTTTTCCCGGATGGTGACGGCGCTCGGCGGACCCGCCGACCTGATCGCGGCGCCGGAGCGCCACCTGCCCCGCGCCGCTTTGGTGCGGGCGATCCCCGCGCCGCGGGCGGGCCGCGTCCAGGCCATCGCCACCCGGGACATCGGCGTCGCGGTGATCGGCCTCGGCGGCGGCCGGACCCGGCCGCAGGACCCGATCGACCACGCGGTCGGCCTCACCGATCTGGCGGCTCTGGGAGACGAGGTCGGGCCGGAGCGGCCGCTCGCGATCGTGCATGCGCGCAGCGAAGCGGACGCGGATCGCGCCGAGGCGGCGGTCGTCGCGACCTACCGGATCGGTGGGGATGCCCCGCCCGCGCGGGAGGTGATCCTCGAGCGGGTCGGCTGACGTATCCCGGCCCCCCGCTCCCGCGGCGCGGGCGGAACGCGAAGCGCGGCACACCCCACGCCGTCTCGGCGAACAGGTCCCGCGCTCCATCGTCGAACGTTTTTTGGCCGGATGCCCCCGTACGGGGGCGAACCGGCCGGCAGCCCGCCCCCTTGTCAGGCCCGGGCGCGGCCGAGCCCGATCGCGTCCATGCTGGCCTGGTCGCGGGCATTCTCGGCGACGCGCTCGCCCGAGCGCTCGCGGTCGTCGAGGATCTCGACCTTCTTGAGCTCCTCGAAGGCCTCGGCGAGGGCCGCCTTGGCCTCGGCCAGCTGGACGTCGAGGTCCTGGGCGGAGCGGCGGATGTTGTCGCGGCGCTGGGCGGCGGCGCGGGCGTAGGTCGGGTAGGCGAAATGGGCGGGGTCGGAGATCCCGGCCCGCTGCTCCTCCTGGCCGATCTCACGGTCGAGGTCGGCGGCCATGCGGGCGAAATCGGCGATCATCGCCTCGATTTGCGCGACCTTGCGGCGCTTCTCGTCTGCCTGGAAGCGGCGCAGCCGGATGAGCGTGTCCCGCGATTTCATTGTTACTCCACTCCCGCCAGCGGCATGCGGCCGAGCCTCGCCCGTCGCGCGCCTTCACGAGGCCGCAGGGCGGGCGGCCCGGCCCACCCTCACGGCCCGCCGACGATCGCGGCGAGGCGCTCATAACCCTCGCGGATGGAGGTTGCTTCTTCCTTACCCTGCCCCAGAAAAGCCTCCAGATCGGGCATCAGGGCGATGGCCTCGTCGACCTCCTGCGAGCTGCCGGGGCGGTAGGCGCCGAGCCGGATCAGCTCCTCCATGTCGGCATAGGTCGAGAGCACCCGGCGGGCGCGGCGGACCACCTCGAGGTAGTCCGGGTCGCAGGAGCGCGGCATGGTGCGGGAGACCGAGCGCAGCACGTTGATCGCCGGGTAGCGGCCGCGCTCGGCGATGGCGCGCTCCATCACGACGTGGCCGTCGAGGATGCCCCGCACGGCGTCGGCCACCGGCTCGTTGTGGTCGTCGCCCTCGACCAGCACGGTGAACAGGCCGGTGATCGCGCCGTCCCCGGTACCGGGCCCGGCCCGCTCGAGGAGGCGGGGCAGCTCGGAGAACACGGTCGGCGTGTAGCCCTTGGCGGTCGGCGGCTCGCCGGCGGCGAGCCCGATGTCGCGCTGGGCCATGGCGAAGCGGGTGATCGAATCGACCATGCACAGCACCTGCGCGCCCTGGTCGCGGAAGTGCTCGGCGAGGGCGAAGGTGACGTAGGCGGCGTTGCGGCGCATCAGCGCCGGCTCGTCGGAGGTCGCCACCACGACGACCGAGCGGGCGAGGCCCTCCTCCCCGAGGTCGTCCTGGAGGAATTCCTGCACCTCGCGGCCGCGCTCGCCGACGAGGCCGATCACCGCCACGTCGGCGGCGGTGTAGCGCGCCAGCATCGAGAGCAGCACCGACTTGCCGACGCCGGAGCCGGCGAAGATGCCCATGCGCTGGCCCGCGCACATCGTCAGGAAGGTGTTGAGGCAGCGCACCCCGAGATCGAGGGGCGGGCCGACGCGGCGGCGGGCATGGGCGGGCGGTGGGTCGGCCCTCAGCCCGTAGGGCAGCGGGCCGGGCGGCAGCGGGCCCTTGCCGTCGATCGGGCGGCCGAGCGCGTCGATCACGCGGCCGAGCCATGCCCGGCTCGGGCGGATCGCGCCCGCCCCCTCCCCCCGGACCCGGGCCGGACAGCCGCGGCGCACCCCCTGGAGCGAGCCGAACGGCATCGCGAGCGCGTGGGGGCCGGAGAAGCCGATGATCTCGCACGGGACGGCGGTGCCGGCGGCCTCGTCCACCACCACGTCGAGCCGGCCGCCGAGCCGCATCGCCGCGACCGGGCCGGCGACCTCGACGAGCAGGCCCCGCACCGCCACGACCCGGCCGAACGTCTCGACCTCGTCGATGCCGGCCAGCGCGGCGCGGGCGGCCTCGAGGCGCCCCGGGCCGGTCATGGCAGCATCCTGTTGATACGAAGCGGTTTCCCGATCCCTGCCGCTGCCATTGCCGGATTCCATCAACGATCCATTTACCCCTCTCCTTAACACTGAGGCAGATGGGATCCACGGCGGGCTCCCGGAGGTTCTCCGGGGGCGTGGCGCGGACGCAACATCACGGGCGGGCGTCAATGGCGGGAGCCATTTAGCCGGCCCGGCGAGGCGGGATGCGGGTATGGTGTCGCGATTCGGCCGGAACGGAACGCAAACCCGCAAGGGCCCTGCCCGTCACGCGGTTTCATAACCGCTTGCGGGACGTGAACAGGGTTTGTTAACCGTTAAGGCATAGCGTCGCGGTTCGGAAGACAACGGGCGTCCCCCACGGGCCGGTGGGAGACGGGCGGCGGGGGCTTGCCTTAACCCTTGAGGGCCAGGGCTTGGGGACCTGAGATGCGGGTACTTCTGATCGAGGACGACAGCGCGACAGCGCAGAGCATCGAGTTGATGCTCAAGTCCGAAAACTTCAACACGTACACGACCGACCTCGGCGAGGAAGGTGTCGATCTCGGCAAGCTGTACGACTACGACATCATCCTGCTCGACCTGAACCTGCCCGACATGTCGGGCTACGAGGTTCTGCGCTCCCTCCGGGTGGCGAAGGTCAAGACCCCGATCCTGATCCTCTCCGGCATGGCCGGGATCGAGGACAAGGTGAAGGGCCTCGGGTTCGGTGCCGATGATTACCTCACCAAACCTTTCCACAAAGATGAACTGGTCGCGAGAATCCACGCGATCGTGCGCCGGTCGAAGGGTCACGCGCAGTCGGTGATCACCACCGGCGACCTGATCGTGAACCTCGACCAGAAGACCGTCGAGGTGTCGGGCGCCCGGGTGCATCTCACCGGCAAGGAGTACCAGATGCTGGAGCTCCTCAGCCTGCGCAAGGGCACCACGCTGACCAAGGAGATGTTCCTCAACCATCTCTACGGCGGCATGGACGAGCCGGAGTTGAAGATCATCGACGTGTTCATCTGCAAGCTCCGCAAGAAGCTCGCGAATGCCAGCCAGGGCAAGAACTACATCGAGACGGTCTGGGGCCGCGGCTACGTGCTGCGCGAGCCGACCGAGGAAGAGAACCGCATCGCGGTCTGACCGTCCGATCCCCCCTGGGGGACGGAACGGACCAAAGAACCCCGCTCCGGCGGGGTTTTTTTGTGTCTGGAGACGATCGGGACATTGATGGGGGCTGGGAACGGCCGATCGCTCCCCGTCTCCGTCCGGTGCCCGCCGGGAGGGAGACGGGATCGCGGAATCGGCTGGGCCGAGCCTGCGGGGCCCGCGCGGCGGCCACTGTCAGCGGACCCCGCACCGCCGGTAGGATGGCGACGGCTCCGGGATCGCGTGCGGGGATCGCGGCGCGGCAGCGGCCGGCGCCGAGAGCCCGACCGATCGTCGGGAGCGGACGAGGAAGACGCGAGACCCTGGGCGGGAGGAATCGTGGGGCGGGACGATCTTCCCCGTCCCGCCTTGCGCCAAGCTGTGCCGGGCTCCGGCCGCGCCGTCCGGAGGGGATCGCCGGCCGGCTCGTCATGGCCGCGGCAAGCCGCGAGGACCGGTGGACCGATCCTCGCGGGCTCGCATCACCCGGCCGCGGGGACGATCCGTCAGCGCGACGCCCAGCGCAGGCCGGCGAGCGCGGCGGCCGCGCTCGGGGCGGCCGGCGTCGCCGCGGGGCCGGCGGCCGGCGCGGCGAATCCCGGATAGCTCGGGACCGGCGCCGCGTGGCTCGCGGCCAGCGCCGGGCTCGTGGACAGGCCGAGGCTCGACAGGCCTTGGCTCGACAGGCCCGGGCTCGCCGCGGCGCGCCCGTGGCGGTACAGGCCGCGATGCTCGGGATCGGGCATCAGCGTCTCGGTGATGCCGATCACCGTCTCGGCGGCGCCGAGGAGCACCGCCCCGTCGGGCGCGAGCTGGTCGGCGATCCGGCGCAGCACGTCGGCCTTGGTCGCCGTGTCGAAGTAGATCAGCACGTTGCGGCAGTAGACGATGTCGAAGGTGCCGAGCTGCTCGAACGGCTGCAGCAGGTTGAGCGGCCGGAAATCGACCATCTGGCGCAGGGACTCGGCGATGCGCCACTGCTCGCCCACCTGGGTGAAGTGCTTCAGCATCAGTTGCACCGGCAGGCCGCGCTGCACCTCGAACTGGTTGTAGAGGCCGAGCCTGGCCTTCTCCAGCACCTCGGTCGAGAGGTCGGTGGCGACGATCTCGACCCGCCAGCCGGCGAGGCGAGGCGCGGCTTCGGCCAGCATCATCGCCAGCGAGTACGGCTCCTGGCCGGTCGAGGCGGCGGCGCACCAGATCCGCAGCCGGCGCTGGTTGGCCCGGGCGGCGAGCGCGCCGGGCAGCAGCACGTCGCGGAAGAGGTCGAACGGCGTGCGGTCGCGGAAGAAGAAGGTCTCGTTGGTGGTCATCGCCTCGACCACGGCGCGCTCGATCGCGCCGTCCCGGGCGACCCGCAGGCAGCCGACGAGCTCGGTCAGCCCGGCGAGGTTGAAGCGCCGGCAGACCGGCGACAGGCGGCTCTCCACGAGGTAGCGCTTCTCCGCCGTCAGGGCGAGGCCGGAGCGCTGCTTGAGGTAGGCGCGGAGGAAATCGAACTCGGTCTCGGTCATCGGTGCGGCATCCTCCCCCGGATCCGTGGCAGGACGCGCATCAATGGCCCGGGCCGGCGATGGCGGAGCGGAGGGCCGGGCCGAGGCCCGACAGCGGCAGGATGTCGTGGGCGTAGCCGGCCCGCACCAGGCTGCCGGGCATGCCCCACACGGTCGAGGACGCCTCGTCCTGAGCCAGCATGATGCCGCCGGCATCGACCAGGGCCTTGGCGCCCTTGGTGCCGTCGGACCCCATGCCGGTGAGCACGACCGACAGGGTGGCGGCGCCGTAGACCTCGGCGGCGTCGCGGAACATCACGTCGACCGCGGGGCGGCAGAAGTTCACCGGCGGGCCGTCGTTGAGCTGGATCACCGCCTCGGCGGCGGAGCCCGACAGGCCCATGTGGCGCCCGCCGGGGGCGACGTAGACGACGCCGGGGCGCACCGGCTCGCCGTGCTTGGCCTCCGCCGCCGGCAGGCCGATCCGGGCGCCGAGATGCTCGGCGAACACCGCGGTGAAGACCGGCGGCATGTGCTGGACGATCAGGATCGGCACCCGCCGCAGGGTGGCGGCGCCGATGCTCTCCAGCACCTCCCCCACCGCCCGGGGACCGCCCGTCGAGGCGCCGACGAGCAGGCAGCGGGGTGCGGCGACCCGCAACGGGCGCGGGCGAGTCGCGATCGCGGCCGGCGCCGCGGCCGGGCGCGGCGCTGGGGCCGAGAGCGGCGAGGCGACCCGCTCGACCGGCGCGGCGGCGCCCAAGCCCGGCCGCTCGGACAATCCCGCCGGGCGGGCGCGGGGCCGGTTGCGCAGGTCGGCGCCGAGCATCCGGATCTTCTGGACCAGGTCCTCGCGGAAGCTCGCCTGGGTGGTGACGCCGCGGTTGCCCTCGGGCTTGGGCAGGTAGTCGATGGCGCCGAGCGCCAGGCAGCGCAGCGAGATCTCGGCGTTGCGCTGGGTCAGGGTCGACATCATGACGACCTGGAGCCCGGGGCGCTTGACCAGCATCCTGGGCAGCGCCTGGGTGCCGTCGAGCTCCGGCATCTCGATGTCGAGGAGCACGATGTCGGGCTGGACCCGGTCGAGGGAATCGAGCGCGATGCGGCCGTTCGCGGCGGTGCCGACGATCTCGCACCCGGCCTCCTCGAGCCACCGCGAGACCAGGCCGCGCACCACGACGGAATCGTCGGCCACCAGGACGCGGATGCGCGGTCCGGCGCTCGGGGACGGGTTGGAAGGCGCGGCGGAGGCGGCCATGGCGTTTCTCGGTCGGCGCCGCGCAGGCGCGGGCCAGGGGGATCGGTCCCGGGTCGAGCCGGGGCTTCTTATCGGGTCGGCCCCGGGAAAAGGCCGATGGCAGGGCCGGCCTCGGGCGAGGCCGGCGGTGCAGGCGGCCTTACGCCAAGCCGACCGCCTGGAGCTTGGCGGTCATGATGTCCTTGTCGAAGGGCTTCATGATGTACTCGTCGGCACCGGCCTGCAGGGCCCGGGCGATCGACGCGACGTCGTTCTCGATGGTGCAGAACAGCACCTTCGGGTGGTCGCCGTCCGGCAGCCGCCGCAGGGCGCGCAGGACGTCGTACCCGTCCATGTGCGGCATGTTCCAGTCGAGGAGCACCGCGTCGGGCATCGCCGACCGGCACTGCTCGACCGCCTCGCGGCCGTCCTCGGCTTCCGCCACCCGGAAGCCCAGGCCCTCGATGATCCGGCGCGCCACCTTGCGGATCACCGCCGAGTCGTCGACGATCAGGAACGTTCTCATCCGGCCGTCCCCGCGTCAGGCGGCGGTGGCGGCGGGCCGCTCGTCACCGAAGGCCAGGACCGCCTCGACGTCGAGGATGATCAGCAGGCGCCCGTCGAGGCGGTGCACGCCGCGCGAGACCGCGCGCCAGCGGGTGTCGAGGTGGACCGGGTTCGGCTCGTAGGTGTCGGTGGCGAGCTTCATCACCTCGCCGACCTGGTCGACGAGCAGGCCGTAGGCCTCGCCGCCGTGCTCCAGGCCCACCGCCATGTTGCGGCCGTCGCCGGTGCGGTCGGGCAGGCCGAGGCGCCGGCGCAGGCAGAGCGCCGTCACGACGCGGCCGCGCAGGTTGAGCAGGCCCTTGATCTCCGGCGGCGACAGCGGGACGTCGGTGAGGTTGGTGGCGATGAAGACGTCGTGCACCCGGTCGATCGGCAGGCCGAACAGCTCGTCGCCCAGAAGCACGGTGACGTAGTCGGTGGTCTCGCCGGTGGCTTGCGCGGGGGTGCCGGCGGTGTTCGTGTTGGCGGCCATCATGGGCGGGGCTCGGGCGTGTGAGGGGGATCGGGCGCCCGGACGCGGGGTGAGCGCGTCCGGGCGGTCGCGGTCAGTGGGTCACGCCGCGGCGTCGAGGGGGGTGCTGGCGATCTCGTTGACCGCCGCCACCAGGCCGGAGCGGTCGAACTTCGCCACGCAGTCGGCGACGCCGAGCGCCCGGGCACGGGCGATCGAGTCCGGCGCCATCGTGCCGGCGAGCGCCACGACCGGCATCTCGGCGAGACGGCCGCCGGCCTTGCGCATCGCCTCGATGAGGTCGAAGCCCGAGCGGCCCGGCATCTCGAGGTCGCAGACCACGAGGTCGGTCCGGGCCTCGCCGAGGAGATGGCGCATCGCCTCCTCGGCATCGGAGGCCTGGGCGACGCGGAAGCCCGCCGCCTTGAGCACCGGGGTCAGCATCTCGCGGAAGAACGCCGAGTCGTCGACGAGGAGCAGGCTCGGCGCCTTGGGCACCGCGCGGTGGGTCGGCTGGCCCCAATCGTCGTGGGCGAGCGGCAGGTAGTGGGCGATGTTGACGATCTCGGTCGCCCGGTTGCGCACCACCGCCGAGCCGATCAGGTCCGAGCGCTCGGTCACCAGCTCGACGTCCAGCACCTCGTCGACGATGTCGACGATCTCGTCGACCACGAGGCCCATCGAGCGCTCGCCGTCGGAGAACACCACCAGGGCCTGGGCGCCGTCGCGCTTCATCGCCTGGGCCGGGTCGGCCGGGACGAGGGGCATCAGGCGGCCGCGATACTGGATCAGCGGGCGCCCACCGACCCACTCGATCTTCGAGGCGTCGATCTCCTCGAGGCGTGTGACCAGCGAGAGCGGCACCGCCTTGAGCGCGTCGCCGCCGCCCTTGAACACCAGCAGCGTCACGGCCTGATCGCCCGCGTTCTCGTCGCCCTCGGCCTCGGCCTCGATCTCGCCGGGCTGGCCGCTGGCCGTGCCCGAACCGACCATCCGGGCGACGCCGTTGGGATCGATGATCAGCACCACCGCCCCGTCGCCGAGGATCGTGTTGCCGGAGAACAGCGGGATGTGCCGCAGCTTCGAGGACATCGGCTTCACGACGATTTCTTCCGTGTGGAAGACGCCGTCGACCAGGATGCCGAAGCGCTGGCGCCCGACCTGGCTCACCACCACGAAGCCCTCGTCGGTCGAGGCCGGGGCGTCGGGCGCGTCGAGGCCGAGCATCGCCGCCACCGGGACGATCGGCAGCAGGCGGTCGCGCAGGCGCAGGACCGGCGAGCCGTTGATGCGCTCGACCGCGTGGTCGGTGCCGGGCTGCACCCGCACCAGCTCCAGCACCGAGACCTGCGGGATCGCGAAGCGGTGCTCGCGGGCCGAGACGATCAGCGCCGCCACGATGGCGAGCGTCAGCGGGATCTTGATCGTGAAGGTGGTGCCGGCGCCGAGCTGGGTCTGGATGTCGATCGTGCCGCCGATCAGCTCGATGTTGGTCTTCACCACGTCCATGCCGACGCCGCGGCCGGAGACCGAGGTGACGGCCTTGGCGGTCGAGAAGCCGGCGTGGAAGATGAACTTCGCCACCTGGGCGTCGGTCATCCGCTCGACCTCGGCCTCGGTCGCGACGCCGCGCTCGACCGCCTTGCGGCGGATCGCCGACAGGTCGAGGCCCTTGCCGTCGTCGGCGATCTCGATCGTGATCGTGCCGCCCTCGTGGAAGGCGTTGAGGCGGATCGTTCCCTTCTCGGGCTTGCCGGCGGACTTGCGCTCCGCGCCCGACTCGATGCCGTGGTCGGCCGAGTTGCGCACCATGTGGGTGAGCGGGTCCTTGATGACCTCGAGGACCTGGCGGTCCAGCTCGGTCTCGGCGCCCTGCATCACCAGGTCGATCTTCTTGCCGAGTTCCGACGAGAGGTCGCGCACCACCCGCGGCAGCTTCTGCCAGGCCGAGCCGATCGGCTGCATGCGGGTCTTCATCACCCCTTCCTGCAGCTCGGCGGTGACGTGGGACAGGCGCTGCAGCGGCACCTTGTAGTTGCCGTCCTCGTGACGGCGGGCGATCTCGAGGAGCTGGTTGCGGGTCAGCACCAGCTCGGACACCATCGTCATCAGGTGCTCGAGGGTGTCGACGTTCACCCGGATCGTCTGCACCTTGCTGACCGGGCCGTTCTCGCTCTCGGCGGCGGGCTGCGGCTCGGACCGCGCCGGGTCGGCGCGGCGGGCCTCGGCCGGCGCGGCGGCAGCCTCCTGCCGGACGGGCTCCGGACGTGCCGCCGGCCGGGCCGGCTCGGGCGCCGGCATCGGGGCGAGGGCCTCGGGGGCGGGCGCCTCGATCTCGACGGCGGTGTCGCGGAAGGCGCGCTCGAGGTCGTCGAGGGAGACCTCGCCGGGCTTCAGGGCGCGCTCCAGCACCTGGGGCACCAGGGTGCCGGAGGCCGCCGGGGCGGCGACGGGTACCGGCTCGGGCGCCGGAACCGGCTCCTCCGACATGCGCTCGAGGGCGCCGATCAGGTCCTCGTCGACCCCCGCCGGCTCGCCGCCGGTGCGCTCGAGCTCGGCCAGGATCACCTTGATCCGGTCGAGGGTCTGCAGGATCAGGCTGACGGCCGGGCTCGTCACCGGCATCCCGTCGCGGAACTTGCCCATCAGGGTCTCGGCGGCATGCGCCAGCGCCTCGAGGCGCGGCAGGCCGAGGAACCCGCAGGTTCCTTTGATGGTGTGTACCAGACGGAAGATGTTCCGCAGGATCGTCTGGTTGTTCGGATCCTGCTCGAACCGGACGAGCTCGAGGTCGACAGTGTCCAGGTGCTCACCGGACTCCGTCAGGAACTCACGCAACAAATCGTCCATCGCGGCCACTCGTCGATCCACGCAGGATCTCTGCGCAGGCCTACGCTGCCACGGGAGCCTTTATGATCCGTTGCCGCCAATCCTCATACTGTACCCGCTCCGGGCATAACCGCCCGGAATCGGGGGAAATTCCGGCTCGCCGGAGAGAATCGCGAAGAGACCGGGGCTCGAACTGGCCGCCGGCCCTAGGGTTAGATGCCGTTACCGCCGTCCTGGTGGTCGTCGGAGTCCCGGACGTCCTCGACGTCCGCGGCCGGGGCGGCGGCCGGCTCGGCCCGGATCGTGACCGTGTCGCCCTCGATCGAGAACCGCACGTCCATCTCGGCGGCGCGGGCGACGAGGCCGGCGTAGAACGGCTGGATCGCGTGGGCGTCGACGGTGCCGCTCTCCGGCGTCCCGGCGATCAGCTTCTCGACGTGGGGCGGGATGCGCGCATAGGCGCCCTTGGCGGTCAGCACGAAGACCGGGGCCTCGCCCTCGCCGGTGATCGCGACGTCGATCACCCCGCCGCGGGGGATCGCCGTCACGGCGATGACCACGAGGTTGAGGACGAGCTTGACCTTGTTCTTCGGAAACAGCGCCCGCGGCGCGCTCCAGGTCAGCTTGGTCTTCTCGTCGCCGAACATGCCGCGGGCGACGTTCTCGGCATCGGCGAGGTCGATGCTGGCTCCCGCCGAGCCCGCGGCCCCGAAGGCGATGCGGGCGAATTGCAGCCGGGCCGAGGCCTGCTTGGCGCTCTTGCGGATCAGGTCGAGGGCGAAGTCGCGCATCTCGGCGCTGTCCTCGTCCTCCAGCACCTCGAGGCCGTTGACGATGGCGCCGACCGGGCTGATCACGTCGTGGCAGACCCGCGAGCAGAGCAGCGCCGAAAGATCGAGGGCGTCGAGGGTGACGGTGGTCATGGGGCGCTCCGCGGGGCCGGCAGATGGGGCAGTCGGATGAAGGCGTGGATCGCGGCGGCTCCCGCCACGGTTTGCCGGCACGGATAGCCGCCGCGCGCCGGTTTGAAAAGGCGATCACGCCGCGGCCGGCCGCGCGGTCATCGACAAAGCCGCCGGCTGCGGGCATGACAACCGCATGACGTCCGCCCTCATGACGCCCGCCCTCGCCCTCGACCGTCTGCCCACGCCTTCCGAGCGCGACGCCGTCGCGGCCCGGCTCGCCGGGATCGCCGCGGCGGCCGGCGCGATCCTGCGGGAGTTCGAGCGGGGCGGGTGCAGCCACCGCCTCAAGGCCGACGGCTCGCCGACGAGCCAGGCCGACCTCGCCGCCGAGGCGCTGATCGTCGCCGCGCTCGGCGAGACCTGGCCGGGCATCCCGGTGATCGCCGAGGAGACCGCCGCCGAGGCCGCGCCGGCGGCCCTGTTCTTCCTGGTCGATCCCCTGGACGGGACGAAGGATTTCCTGAAGGGCACCGGCGAGTACACGGTCAACATCGCCCTGGTGGCCGGCGAGCGGCCGGTCGCCGCCGCCCTCGCCGCACCCGCCCTCGGCCGGGTCTGGGCGGCGGGCGCCGGGGCCGTGGAGGCCGCGCTCGTCGAAGGCCGTCCCGGTCCGTTCCGCCCCGTTTCGGCCCGGCCGCTCCAGCCGGAGGGGATGACGGCGCTCGTCAGCCGCAGCCACGGCGAGGCGGCGGACGAGGCCTGCCTCGCGGGCCTGCCGGTCGGCCGGCGGCGCGGGGTCTCCTCGGCCATCAAGTTCGGCCTCCTCGCCTGCGGCGAGGGCGACGTCTACGTCCGCTGCGGCCCGACGATGGAATGGGACACCGCGGCCGGCGACCACATCCTGACCGAGGCCGGCGGCTGCCTCGTCGGCCCGGACGGGCGCCCCTTCGGCTACGGCCGCCGGCCCGGCCAGTACCGCAACGGCCCGTTCGCGGCCTTCGGCGACCCGTCGCAGGCCGCGCGCGCCGTGCTGCCGGAGCGCTGCCCCGAACGGGGCGCCTGACCGGGAACGCCGGCTTCTCAGCCGCCGATCGCGGCGGCGGGCCGCAGGTCGGGCCAGCGCGCCTCGGCGGCATCGAGCAGTTCGGGTACGGCCCGCGCCCGGCGCTGCGCGTCCCGGAAGAGGTAGAGGCGGCCGTCGTACAGGCTCGCCACCAGGGGATCGGCGTCGACGAGGCGCCCGGCGGCGACGCCCTCCGGGTCGCAGCCGCCGAGCCGCGGCGCGTAGACCTCCGGCGCGCGCGCGAAGGCGCCCCGGTTCGCCGCGCTGGAAAAGCGCCAGACGAGACCCGACCAGACGTAGTCGTGCCCATCGGCCCCGGAGACCGGCTCGCGCCCGAGCCGGTAGGAGACCGCGTCGTAGCCCCTGAGGGCGAGCCCGGTCAGGGGATCGGCCGCGTAGAGCGACGGCACGCCGAGCGGCGTCTCGGCCCGCGCCGGCCCGAGGACAGCCGCGGCGGGGAGAAGCGACAGCAGGCCGCGCCGCGTTAACCTGATCTTGCCCATATCCGCAGCATTCGTGGCATCCCGCCGCCGTCCGCGCCGGCCCTCCGACGAGAATCGGCCGGGCCGGTCACGACCTCCTTCTAAGCCGGGATGCCTAACGAATGCTCTCAGCCTCCTCCGCCTCCTCGGCCCGGCAGAGCGCCGGAGTGTCGCGCCGGCGCGCCCTCGCGGCCCTGCTGCTCGCCGCCGCCGCCCTGCCCGCGGGCCTGCCCGGGCCCGCCGCCGCGCAAGGCCGCCGCCCGGGCGACCCGGGGACGTTCCAGCCCCAGGAGATCGTCGATTCGGGCCACCAGTTCTTCGGCTCGGTCTCGCGCGGGCTCGCCCTGACGGTCCAGGAGGCGACGCGCCGCTGGGGCGAGCCGAACGGCTACATCCTGGGCCAGGAGGCTTCCGGGGCGATCATCGGCGGCGTGCGCTACGGCGAGGGCACGCTGTTCACCCGCAATGCCGGCCAGCGCAAGGTGTACTGGCAGGGCCCGTCCCTCGGCTTCGACGTCGGCGGCGACGGGGCCCGCAGCATGATGCTGGTCTACAACCTGCCGCGGGTGAACGCCCTCTACCGCCGCTTCGTCGGCATGGACGGCTCGGCCTACGTGGTGGGCGGCTTCGGCATGTCGGCGGTGACCGCCGACAACATCGTGGTGGTGCCGATCCGGGCCGGCGTCGGCGCCCGGTTCGGGATCAATATCGGCTATCTGAAGTTCACCGACTCGCCGACCTGGAACCCCTTCTGAGGATCCGGCGACGGATCCGGACGGCGCGTGCCGCGCCGGCCGGGCCGCGCTGGTCCTCGGGAGCGTCCCGTGGCAGGGTCCGGCCGCGACGCCGGTCCTGCTGCGCCGGGGCGCGTCGATCCGTTGCAACCGTCCGTGCGGGGCCCCGCCCGGACGCCGAGAAAGTATCGCCCGGGTGATCGAGTCCCTGATGTTCGTGGCGCTGGGGTTCCTCGGCGCCAGCCTGTGCGCCCTCCTGGTCCTGCCGGCGCTCAACGCCCGGGCCGAGCGCCTGACGCGCCGCCGGCTCGAGGCGCTCTACCCGATGTCGATCGTCGAGCTGACCGCCGAGAAGGACCACCTCAGGGCCGAGTTCGCGGTGCGCGAGCGCCAGCTCGAGCGCCGGGTCGAGGAGGCGCAGGCGACCCGGCAGGCCGAGATGGAGGAGACCGGCCGGCGCACCGTGCGCCTCGGCGAGCTCACAGCCGAGATCGAGCGCCGGGACGCCCGGCTCGCCGAGCTGGAGCGCGACCTCATCGAGGCCCGCGGCGGCCTCGCCCGCGGCGAGGGCGAGCTGGCCGAGGCCCGCACCGCCCGGGCCGCCGCCGAGGAGGCGATGCGGGCGCTGGAGGGCCCCTACCAGCGGGCGCTGTCCGACCTCGCGACCCTGCGCCAGGAACTCGAGACCGTGAGCCGCGGCCAGGCCGAGGCCGAGACCGCCCGGGGCATCGCGGAGGAGCAGGTGCGGGCCGCCCGCGGCCGCGTCGCGGAGGCGGGGGAGAGCGTCGCCACCGCCGCCCGCGGGCAGGTCCAGGCCCTGGAGGACGCGCTTGCCGACCTGACCGCCCACCACGCCGCCGAGATCGAGGCTGCGCGCGCCGAGATCGCGCGGCTGCAGGAGGCCGTGCGGACGGCCGGCACGCCGCCGGCCGAGATCGCGAACCAGAACGCGCTCCTCGAACGCCGGATCGCCGAGGTGGCCGACGCCCTGATGCAGGGGCGCGGGACCGGGCAGGAAACCGTGCAGGGCCGGCCCGAGCCGCGCATGCCGGCGGCGACGCCGCTCTCCCCGTCCGCGCCGCGCACCGCGCCCGCGACGGCCGGCTGACGGCCCGGCGCGGTGTGCCGTGCGGCACATCGCGGTCGCCCCGGCACGTCCCCCGATCGGCCGCGCGAGATCGGAAATGGCTCGGAAACATCGGGCAAGCCCTTGCCGGTGCTCGAACTTTCCGGCCGGCCCGGTCCGCTGCGGCGCGGCCTAGGCCCGTTGCGGCGCGGCCTGCGGCACCCCGCGACCCTTGTCAGGTCGCCGGTTTCGGGCCATCTCGCTGCGACTTCCCACGTTTTGCAAGGCTTCGACAGACATGATGCTCAGGCCGATGTCGCTCGCCCTCCTGACTGCCGGCAGCCTGATGCTGCTCGCCGGCCCGGCTTCGGCCCAGCGGGACGACCCCAACCTGAAGAAGTACTGCACCGGCGATTACATGACCTATTGCGGCAACCTGCCGCCGGAGAGCCCCGAGGTCGATCGCTGCTTCGAGAAGAACATGAAGAAGATTTCGGTCAACTGCAAGCGCGCGATCGATTTCTACGAGCAGACGCACAAGAAGTAAGGCACCCCCGGGCCCGCCGCGCTAAGGCATTTCCGACGAAGTGGATGCCGGTTCGTCGAAGAAAATGCGGTAAAAAACAAAAGCCTAGAGACCTTCGCGATTGCAACGCAATCGTGGAGCGCTCTAGAGCCGAGAACAGACCCCGGTCTCAGGCCGGGGCCTGTTCCCGACTCGCGGCCTCGAGGGCCTCGGCCAGGTCCTCGATGCTGAAGGGCTTGCGCAGGACGGTCTCGCCGGGGGCCGGGCGGGGCCCGTCCTGGTCGTTGTCCGCCGGGTGGCCGGTGGCGAAGACCACCCGCAGGGCGGGCCTCCGCCGCCGCGCCTCGGCGGCGAGCGTCGGCCCGTCGATGCCCGGCATCACCACGTCGGTGAACAGCACCGCCACCTCGCGCTCGCCGTCGAGCACCGCGAGCGCCGCCGCCCCGTCCGCCGCCGTGACGGTGCGGTAGCCGAGTTCGCCGATCGTCTCGGCGCTGGCGAGCCGCACCGCGGCATCGTCCTCGACCACCAGGATCGTGCGCCGGGCCCGGTCGGGCGAGGGGGCGGCGAGCCGCGCCCGCCCGGCATCCTCGGCCGGCAGCGCGTCCCGGCTCACCGGCAGGGTCAGCGTGATGGCGGTGCCCCTCCCCGGCTGGCTGTCGATCCGCACCCGCCCGCCCGACTGCGTGACGAATCCGTAGACCTGGCTCAGGCCGAGCCCGGTGCCGCGCCCCTGCGGCTTGGTGGTGAAGAACGGCTCGAAGGCCCGCGCCACCACCTCGGGCGGCATGCCGGTGCCGGTGTCCCGCACGGTGATCGACACCCCCTGCGCGCCGTCCTCCAGGCTGCCCTGCGCGATCTCCAGGGTGAGGCGCCCGCCCCCCGGCATCGCGTCGCGGGCGTTGACCGCGAGGTTGAGGATCGCGTTCTCGAGCTGGTTCTGGTCGACGAAGACCGGGGGCGGGTCGGCCATCAACCGGGTCTCGACCTGCACGGTCTCGCCCAGCGTGCGGCGAAGCAGGTCGACCATGCCGGCGACGAGGCGGTTCGGGTCGGTCGGGCGCGGCTCCAGCGGCTGCTGGCGGGCGAAGGCGAGGAGCCGGTGGGTCAGCTTCGCCGCCCGGTCGGCGCCGTCGAGGGCCCCGGCGATGAAGCGGGCGACATCGGTGTCGCCCCGGGCGATGCGGCGCTGCACCAGTTCGAGCGAGCCGGTGATGACCGCGAGCAGGTTGTTGAAGTCGTGGGCGATGCCGCCGGTGAGCTGGCCCACCGCCTCCATCTTCTGCGACTGGCGCAGCTGGCTCTCGGCCGAGAGTCGCTGGGCGTGCTCGCGCTTCAGGTCGGCGATCGCCTGCTCCTCGGCCCGGGCGCGGGCCAGCGCCAGCCAGGCCATCAGCACAAGGGTCAGGGCCGAGACCGTCGCGACGAGGCCGTAGATCCGCAGGTTGTCGTACCAGCGGTCGAGGGCGACGACGGTCTCGACCGAGAAGGCGACGTCGACCGGGTAATCGCCGATCCGGCGCCAGGCGTAGAGCCGCTCGACCTCGCCGGGCGGGGTGCCGGTGGTGGCGCCGCCCTGGGGCCGGGCACGGATCGCCCGCAGCAGCGGATCGGCCGGACCGAGCCGCTCGTCGGCCTCCGGGCCGGGCGGCTCGCGCACCAGCACGGCGCCGTCGGCGCGCAGCAGCGTCGCCCGGTGGGCGGTCGGGGCGGCGATCTCTGCGTAGAAGCGGGCGAAGTACTCGGTGCCCAGCGCGATGACGATCACGCCGTCGAAGCGCCCGTCCTCGGTCGAGCGCCGCCGGCTGACCATGAAGGCGGTGGAGCCGTCGGGCTCGCGCAGGGCCGGGCTGACATAGATGCCGATATCCTTCGGGCGGTGGACCGAGAAGATGTCGCGCTCGGCGAGCTCGCGGCCGAGGTCGCCCTCGCGGCTCGAGGCGCGGATCCGTCCCTGCGGATCCACCACCCAGACAGCCCGGGCCTGGGCCAGCGGCGCCTTCAGGCTGGCGAGGAAGCCGCCGGTCGCCGGGGCCGAGATCTGGGTCCAGCTGCGGTCGAAGACGTAGTCGTCGACCCGGTCCATCGCGAGCTCGGCGGTGTCGAACACCTTCGAGGCGTGCTCGTGCATCACCGCGGCGGTGCGCACGACGGCGCTGTCCTCTTCCCGCAGGACCTCGGCCCGGTTCCACCACGCCGCACCCACCAGGACGACGCACGGCACCAGGAAAGCCGCAGCGACGAGGAGCTGGTGCAGCCGCACCGTCGAAAGGCTCACGGGACACTCACAAACGCGACGGGGAGCCGACGCGGCGATCGGCGAGAAGCTTAACCGTTCGTTAACGGAAAGGCGAGCGAAACGATCGCCGCCCCGTCCTGCCGGCCCGCGGCTTCCCGGGCGGTGTGGCGCCCGGGCATCGGCCGCGCCCCCCGGGGATCCCTGCAGGACGTTCCCCGCGGCGGGAGCCCCCGCGGGCGGGCCCGGCCGCACTCTTCCGGCCCGGGCTCCAACGCTCCCTTAACGGCCACGCTCGAATGCGGTGCAACCACGGCGCCGGGCGGGCTCGCCTCGCGCGGCGCGGGCCGCTATGGTGCCGCCGCCACGCTTGTCCCCGGATCTCGCCCGTGTTCCGTCCCCGCCTCCTCGTCCTCCTCGGCCTGATCGCCCTCTCGGTCGCCGCCTGCGGCCGGCGCGGGCCGCTCGAGCCGCCGCCCGCCGCGGCGCCGGCGGCCCAGCCGAAGGCGAACCCGGGCGCCGGCACCGCGCGGCCGAAGACGGGCGCGGCGGCCGTCAACACGCTGCCGGGCGGCGTCGGGCTCTCCGCGGGAGCCTCCGCCCCCGACGAGGAAGACGAGCTGCCCGCCGCCGCGATCGCCCCGCCGACCGGGCTCCCGGCCCCGACCGAGTCGTCCTCGCGCCGGCGCAAGGGCTTCACGGTGCCCCAGGGGCCGTTCCCGCTCGACCCGCTGCTGTGACCGGGCCGGCGTGAGGGTGCAAAGGCGGTCCGGTTTCGTGTAGAGGGCGCGTCGCGCCGGATGCGGCGCGGCAGCGCCCCTTGGCGTCGGTCCCTCTCCCGGTCACTTCGCCATGCATCACTTCACCTACCGCAACGGCATGCTCCACGCCGAGGACGTCGACCTGTCGCGGCTCGCGGGCGCGGTCGGCACCCCGTTCTACTGCTACGCCTCCGCCACCCTGGAGCGGCACTACCGGGTCTTCGCCGAGGCGTTCTCGGGCGACGACGCGCTGGTCTGCTACGCCATGAAGGCGAACTCGAACCAGGCCGTGCTCGCCACCCTGGCGCGGCTGGGCGCCGGCATGGACATCGTCTCGGAGGGCGAGCTGCGCCGGGCGCTGGCCGCCGGGGTGCCGGGCGAGCGGATCGTGTTCTCGGGCGTCGGCAAGACCGAGGGCGAGATGGCGGCCGCCCTCGACGCCGGCATCCTGTGCTTCAACGTCGAGAGCGAGCCGGAGCTGGAGCAGCTGTCGCGGGTGGCCGCCGCCAAGGGCGCGACGGCGCCGGTCTCGATCCGGGTCAACCCGGACGTCGACGCCCGCACCCACGCCAAGATCTCGACCGGCAAGTCGGAGAACAAGTTCGGCATCCCGATCTCGCGCGCCCGCGAGGTCTACGACCGGGCGGCGCGCCTGCCGGGTCTGTCGCTCGTCGGCGTCGACATGCATATCGGCAGCCAGATCACCGATCTGGCGCCCTACGACAACGCGGCCGCCCTGCTCTGCGGGCTGGCCCGCGACCTGATGGCGGCGGGCCACCGGCTGCACCACGTCGATTTCGGCGGCGGCCTCGGCATCCCCTACCGGGACGACAACGCTCCCCCGCCGGACCCGGCCGCCTTCGCGGCGGTGCTGCGGCCGCACTTCAAGCCGCTCGGCCTGAAGCCCGTCTTCGAGATCGGCCGGATGATCGCCGGCAATGCCGGCGTGCTCGTCACCCGCGTGCTCTACGTGAAGCACGGCGAGGGCCGGACCTTCGTGATCGTCGACGCGGCGATGAACGACCTCATCCGCCCGACCCTCTACGAGGCCTACCATGCGCTCCGCCCGGTGGCCGAGCCGACGCCCGAGGCGGGCCGCGTCACCGCCGACGTGGTCGGCCCGGTCTGCGAGAGCGGCGATTACCTGGCGCTCGCCCGCGAGATGCCGGAGGTGAAGCCCGGCGACCTGATCGCCGTGATGTCGGCGGGCGCCTACGGCGCCGTGCAGGCCTGCACCTACAACACCCGGCCGCTGGTGCCCGAGGTGCTGGTACGGGGCGCCGACCACGCGGTGATCCGCCCGCGGCAGAGCTACGAGGAGCTGATCGGGCTCGACCGGGTGCCGGAGTGGCTCGCGGTCTGATCGCTAAAATGCGACCGGTTTTCCGAACCGGTCGGCCAGTCCCCGTACGCTAACGTCACCGCCAGTCACCGGGAGGACGTGAAGCGATGGCGCCCCAAGGCAACCTGCTCGCCCGTGCCGAAGCCGTGGTCGCGCGTGCGTTCCGCATCGCGGCCGAGCACGAGACCACCCTCGCCCATGCCCGCAGCGCCGTGCAGCCCCTGCGCGAGGCGGCGGCGCGGCAGGAAGGCGGCGTACCGGGCGGCCTGTCGGGCGCCGCGCCGCAGGACTCGGACCGGCAGCGCGCCGGCCGCCAGGCCTGAGCCGATTTGACCCGCTGGCCCGCCCGGGCCGGCATGGTAGCCTGCCCGCTTCGCTCCCGCGCGGCTGCCGCGCGACGGAGCGCGAGCGGGAGCAGGGCATGACGAAGGCCGAGCCGGATACCGCGCGCAGCGCCGGGGCCCCGGAGAACCGGGCCGATCCGGTGCGCGCCGGGCTCGACCGGCTCGTGGCCCGGGCCGGTCGTGTGACCCTGTGGGAGCAGGCCTGGCCGATCCTGTGGCGCGGCCTCGCGGTCGTGCTGGTCTTCCTCGCCGCCTCGTGGCTCGGCCTGTGGCTCGATGCCGGCCCGTTCCTGCGGATGGCCGGGGTCGCGGTCTTCGCTCTGGCGCTCCTGGGCGCCCTCCTGCCGCTCGTGCGCCTGCGCCGGATCGCCCGGCCGCAGGCGCTGGCGCGGATCGACCGCGACGCGGGGCTCGCCCACCGCCCCGCCCGCACGATCGAGGACAGCCTGGCGCTCGGGCGCGACGATCCCGGCACGCTGGCCCTGTGGGAGCTGCACCGGAGGCGCGCCGCCGCGGCGCTGACCCGTCTCAAGGTCTCGGGCCCGCGGCCCGGCATGGCCCGGCGCGACCCCTACGCCCTGCGCGCCGGGGCGATCCTCGCCGCCGTGGCCGGCGCCTTCGTGGCCGGGCCGGAGGCCGGCGAGCGCCTGCGCACCGCCTTCGACTGGCGTGGGCCCGTCGCGGCCGCGCCGTCCTTCCGGGTCGACGGCTGGATCGATCCGCCGCTCTACACCCGGATGCCGCCCCTGATCGTGTCCCTGGCGGAGGCGGGCCAGCACCTGCGGGCGCCGGTGAACTCGACGCTCGTGGTGCGCATCGCCGGCGCCGGCGCCGCCACGGTGACGCCCGGGGCCGGCCTGAAGCCCCTGCCCGCCACCGCCCCGGCCCGGGCCGACCTGCGCGAGGAGCGCTTCACGCTCACCGGCGGCACCGCCGAGGTGTCGGTGCAGACCGGCTTCGCCTCGAGCCATCGCCTCACCGTCGAGACCATTCCCGACCGGCCGCCGGAGATCGCGTTCTCGGGCAACCCCGAGACCAACGGGCGCGGCACCTTCACGCTCGCCTACCGGGCCAAGGACGATTACGGCCTTGCCTCGGCGGAGGGCGTCGTCGAGCCCCAGACGAAGGGGCGCAGCCTGGTGCCGCCGCCGCGCCTCACCCTGACCCTGCCCTCCGACCCGCAAGGGACCACCGACACCCGCACCCTGGTCGATCTCACCGACAACCCCTGGGCAGGCGCCAAGGTGCTGCTGACCCTGGTGGCGAAGGACGAGGCGGGCCAGGAGGGGCGCTCCGCCCCCCTCGCCTTCACGCTGCCGGGGCGGTTCTTCACCAAGCCCCTGGCACGGTCGCTGGCCGAGGAGCGCCGCCGCCTCGTCCTCGATCCCGACGGGGGCCGGGCGCGGGTCGAGACCTCGCTCGACGCGCTCCTGATCGCGCCCGAGCGCTTCACGCCGCAATGGGGCGTCTTCCTCGGCCTCAAGGAGGCGGCGCGGCGCCTGCGTGCGGCCCGCACCGACGAGGCGCTCACCGAGGTCGCCGACCTCCTGTGGACGATGGCGCTGCAGATCGAGGAGGGCGACCTCTCGGATGCCGAGAAGGCGCTGCGCGCCGCCCAGGACCGGCTGAAGGACGCCCTCGATCGCGGCGCCTCCGACCAGGAGATCGCCAAGCTCACCGACGAGCTGCGCCAGGCGATGGACCGGTTCCTGAAGGAGTTCGCGGAGCGCCAGCAGCAGAACCCGCAGAACCCCGGGCAGCAGAGCCAGCAGGCCGACCGCACGGTGACGCCCGACGACCTGGCCAAGATGCTCGACCAGATGCAGGAGGCGATGAAGCGCGGCGACACCGCCGAGGCCCAGCGCCTGCTCGACCAGCTCCGCGGCATCCTGGAGAACCTGCAGACGGCCCAGCCGAACTCGCGCATGTCGGACCCGACCGCCCGCGAGATGAACCGCCAGATGCAGGATCTCGAGGCGATGACCCGCGAGCAGCAGGGCCTGCGCGACGAGACCTTCCGCCAGGGCCAGGAGCGCCGCTTCGGCAATCGCGGCCAGCAGCAGCCGGGCCAGCAGGGACAGCGCCAGCCGGGTCAGCGCGGCCAGCAGGGCCAGCGCGGCGGGGAGCCGCAGCAGGGCGAGGGTCAGCAGCAGCAAGGCCAGCGCGGCCAGCAGGGCGGGCAGCAGCAGGGAGGATTGGGCGACCGCCAGCAGGGCCTGCGCCAGCGCCTGGAGGACATGCAGCGCAAGATGAAGGAGCTCGGCATGCAGGGCGAGCAGGGCCTCGCCGATGCCGAGCAGGCGATGAAGGACGCCGAGAACGCGATCGGCCAGGGCCAGGACGGCTCCGCCGTCGACGCCCAGGGCCGCGCCCTCGAAGGCTTGCAGCGCGGCGCGCAGGGCATGGCCCAGCAGATGCAGCAGATGGGCCAGGACGGTGAGGGCCAGCAGGCCGACGGGCAGCAGGGCCAGGGCAACCCCAACCAGCCCGGCCGCCAGGGCGCCCGCGACAGCGACCCGCTCGGGCGGCCGACCCGCAGCCGCGATTTCTCCGACGGCCGCGTGCGGGTGCCGACCGCCGAGGAATCCGGCGTCGAGCGGGCCCGGCGCATCCTGGAGGAGCTGCGGCGCAAGCTCGGCGACCCGAGCCGGCCGACGGAAGAACTCGATTATTTCGAGCGCCTGCTGCGCCGCAACTGAGCGGCGTCCCGGCAACGAGACACGGCGCAGCCCCGATGGGAGCCGCGCCGTGTCTCGTGATGGTCGTTCGGCGGGACGAAGGGGGCCGCCGTTGCGGCCCCGCACGCTCAGTTGAACAGGTTGAAGTGGTAGTTGATGCCGACCTTCAGCAGGTGGGCGTCGAGGCCGGTACGGATGCCGAACTGGGTGCCGAGGGCACGGAAGCGGACGTCGCGCTCGAGGTCGGCGTAGAGGTACTCGCCCTTCACCGACAGGGTCGGGGTGATCATGTATTCGAGGCCGGCGCCGACGGTGTAGCCGTCGACCGGGAGCGAAGCGTTGAAGGAGGCCGGCAGCGCGAGGCCCGGGCCCGTAGCGATGCCGCGGGCGCCGATCTCGGTGAAGGCCCAGCCGCCGGTGGCGTAGGCGAGCAGCGGACCCCAGGCATAGCCGACGCGGCCGCGGACGGTGACGAAGTAGGTGTCGGTCTTCAGGGCGCCGTTGGCGCTGGCGGTGCCGGCCGAGGCGCGGAACTCGTTGTGGATGTCGGCGTAGTTGGCATCGACCTCGACGCCGACCACAAATCCGTTGTTCGGCGTGAACTGGTAGTTGTAGCCGACGGTGCCGCCCGCCACGAAGCCGGCGGCCGAAGCCTCGCCGCGGGCGGCCGGCAGGGCGGCCGGGCGCGGGGAGGTCGTCGAGGCGCGGAAGTCGCCGCCGACGGCGCCGCCGGCGTTCACGCCGGCATAGAACCCGGTCCAGGTGAAGGCCGGCGGGGCCACCGGGTAGACCGGCGGCGGCGCGACGCGACGCGGGAGATCGGCGGCCTGAGCGACGCCCGCGAGCGCGAGGAGGCCGGCGGTGGCGAGCAGGTAGGACTTCACGTGAACAACCCCCATGGTCGTCGGGCCGGCCCGATCATGCGGTCGCCGCCCCGTTCGGATCTCGTGCCGGGCGGACGCATCGCCGCGCCGCAGCAACCCGGCGCCGGCACACAATCATGATGGGCTGTTCGAGGCTATCGCATTTGTGCAACACCGCAGGCGACCGTCAAAGGTGAAGCGACGGCGAATCCGCTGCCATGATTATGGCGATGACTTTGGGGCAGGCCGCCGTTGACGGATCATCTGGTCTGGCGCCATCCTTTCGCGGTTGACCGATCGCGGCCTGCCGAACCCGCTCCGGCGTCGCGTCCCGCTCCTGCGGCGCGGGGCCGCCTCCCCGGATGCGCCCGATACGCCCTATCAGGCCATGACCTCCCGCGAGCCCGGCCCCGAGCGATCATCCCGATGTCCAGCAACACCCTCGTCCTCGTCGCCTGCCTGGCGGTCGCCGCCGTGCTGCTCCTCGGCCTCGGCAACATGCTGCGCGGCGGCAGCGCCAACCTCTCGCAGCGCCTGATGCGGCTGCGGGTGGTGCTCCAGCTCGTCGCCATCGTGGTGATCATGGGGGTGCTGTGGTGGCGCGGCGGGTGACCCAGCGGGACTGTGGCGGGCCGGCCGCACGGGGTGGAAAACCATGCCCGCATGGATTGCGCGGCGAGACGGGATGCCGGCCCGGGGATTAAGGTGAATGCCGCTCCAGCCACGGGGCGGTGGACCGTTCGACAGATGCGCGTAACCCTTCCGAGCCTTGCCGCGGCCATCGTGCTGGCCGCCCCGGCCGCCCAGGCCGCCGACCCCTCGGCCCTGGTGCCGTCCTACCGGCCGCCGGTCCAGCCCCTCAGCATCGTGTCGGAGTTCCGCATCGGCGGGTCCGCGCAGGACCCGGGCAGCAACGAGAAGAACACCAGCAACATCAACGGCGAGATCCTGTTCGCCAAGCCGGTCACCGGGCTCGACCGGTTCTGGGCCGCCTTCGTGCCGCGCCCGACGGTCGGCGGCAGCTACAATTTCGACGGCCGCACCAGCTATGCCTATCTGGGCGCGACCTGGACCGCCGACATCACCGACCGGATCTTCGTCGAGGGCTTCTTCGGCGCCGGCTTCCACGACGGCTATACCGGCCCGAAGGCCGGCGTGCCCAAGACCTTCAACGCGCTCGGCTGCAACCCGCTGTTCCGCGAGGCGGCGGCCGTCGGCTTCCGGCTCACCGAGCACTGGAGCATCATGGCGACGATCGAGCACATGTCGAATGCCGGGCTCTGCGTCACCAATCGCGGCCTGACGAATTTCGGCGGCAAGATCGCTTACACCTTCTGACCGACGAAGGGGCCGCAGGGCGTCACGCCGCGCGGCCGGCCCGACGATGGTGGCCCTGGCGCCGCGGCGCCGGCCCGCTACAACGTCGCTCGTGACGGCGGGCCCGCGGCCCGCCGAAGGGAGCCTGACCGTGGTCGTCCTCAACCGCATCTATACCCGCACCGGCGATACCGGCACGACGGCTCTGGCCAACGGCGAACGCCGCTCGAAGGCCGACCTGCGGGTCGAGACCTACGGCACCGTCGACGAGACCAATGCCTGCCTGGGGCTGGCGCGCCTGCACACCACCGGCGAGCTCGACGCGATGCTCGGGCGGATGCAGAACGACCTGTTCGATCTCGGCGCCGACCTCGCCACCCCGGAGACCGGGGAGCCTCTCTCCTACGAGCCGCTGCGGATCGTCGCCGCCCAGGTCGAGCGGGTCGAGCGCGAGATCGACGCGCTCAACGCCGGGCTGTCGCCCTTGCGCTCCTTCGTGCTGCCGGGCGGGTCGGCCGCGGCCGCCGCCCTGCACCTCGCCCGCACGGTCTGCCGCCGGGCCGAGCGGCTGGCGGTGGCGCTCGCCGCCACGCCGGGCGAGACCGTCTCGCCGGTGGCGATCCAGTACCTCAACCGCCTGTCGGACTTCCTGTTCGTCGCCGCCCGGGTCGCCAACGACGGCGGCGCCGCCGACGTGCTCTGGGTGCCGGGCAAGACGCGCACCTGAGATGCCCCCTCCGGGCTCCGACAGGTACCGGCACCCGCGCGGGCAACACGGCTCCCGCGCAGGTGCCGCGGGCTGCACTTAACGGTGGGGCGGCCGCCCGCCGGCGCGCGTTGACAATTGCGAAAATCGGCCGCTACGGTCCGCGCCACCGTGCTCCATCGGGGATGATCGCTGGCCGGCCGAGGGAGGGCCCGGCCACCATCGTCCCTTCGTCCTGAAGGATGCGACGATCATGAAGGTTCTGGTGCCCGTCAAGCGGGTGGTCGACTACAACGTGAAGATCCGGGTGAAGCCGGACGGCTCCGGCGTCGAGCTCGCCAACGTCAAGATGTCGATGAACCCCTTCGACGAGATCGCCGTCGAGGAGGCGATCCGCCTCAAGGAGAAGGGCAAGGTCACCGAGATCGTCGCCGTCTCGATCGGCCCGCAGCAGGCGCAGGAGACGATCCGCACCGCGCTCGCCATGGGCGCCGATCGCGGCATCCTGGTCAAGACCGACGCCGCCGTCGAGCCGCTCGCCGTCGCCAAGCTCCTCAAGGCGCTGGTCGAGAAGGAGAGCCCGGATCTCGTCATCCTCGGCAAGCAGGCGATCGACGACGACTCGAACCAGACCGGCCAGATGCTCGCCGCGCTGCTCGGCTGGCCGCAGGGCACCTTCGCGTTCAAGCTCGAGGTCGCGGACGGCAACCTCGACGTGGTGCGCGAGATCGACGGCGGCCTGCAGACCCTGAACCTGACGCTGCCGGCGATCGTCACCACGGATCTCCGCCTCAACGAGCCGCGCTACGCCTCGCTGCCCAACATCATGAAGGCGAAGAAGAAGCCCCTCGACACCGTGGAGCCGGAGGCGCTCGGCGTCGACGTGAGCCCGCGCCTCAAGGTGCTCAAGACCGTCGAGCCGGGCGGCCGCAAGGCCGGCGTTAAGGTCGCCAGCGCCGCCGAGCTCGTCAACAAGCTGAAGGTCGAGGCGGGCGTCCTCTGAGGATCGCCGCGCTTCCCGCGAAAGGAAGGAACGACACGCCATGACCACTCTCCTGCTGGTCGAGCATGCCGGCGGCGCCGTGAAGGACGCCAGCACCAAGGCCCTGACGGCGGCCAAGCAGCTCGGCGCCCCGGTCCACGCCCTCGTGGTCGGCGCCGACGCGAAGGGAGCCGCCGAGGCCGTCGCCAAGCTCGACGGGATCGAGAAGGTGCTGGTGGCCGCCGACGCCGCCCTCGACCACCTCCTCGCCGAGCCGACCGCGTCGCTCGTCGCCGAGCTTGCCGCGAACTACGACACCGTGATCGCCGCCGCCTCGACCGAGGGCAAGAACGTGCTGCCGCGCGTCGCCGCCCTCCTCGACGTCGCGCAGGTCTCCGACATCATCAAGGTGGCGGGTCCCGACACGTTCGAGCGGCCGATCTACGCCGGCAACGCGATCCAGACCGTGCAGGCCACCGACGCCAAGCGGGTGATCACGGTGCGCACCGCCGCCTTCCAGGCGACCCCCGAGGGCGGCTCCGCCGCCCCGGTCGAGGCGGTGTCGGCCGCGGCGGCGCCCGCGGCGAAGTCGTCGTTCAAGGGCGAGGAGATCGCCAAGTCGGACCGTCCGGAGCTCGCCGGCGCGCGCATCATCGTGTCGGGCGGCCGCTCGCTCGGCTCGGCCGACAAGTTCAAGGAGCTGATCGAGCCGCTCGCCGACTCGCTCGGTGCCGCGGTCGGCGCCTCCCGCGCGGCGGTCGATGCGGGCTACGCCCCCAACGACTGGCAGGTCGGCCAGACCGGCAAGGTCGTGGCGCCGGACCTCTACGTCGCGGTCGGCATCTCGGGGGCGATCCAGCACCTCGCCGGCATGAAGGACTCGAAGGTCATCGTCGCGATCAACAAGGACGAGGAGGCGCCGATCTTCCAGGTCGCCGATTACGGCCTCGTCGGCGACCTGTTCCAGGTCGTGCCGGACCTGCAGCAGGAAATCGCCAAGGCCAAGGGCTGATCGGCCAAGGACTGATTGGGCCAAGGGCCGATCGCTCGAGGCTGACAATGCCCGCCCCCCGCGCGGATCGCGCGGGGGGCGGCATCGAGACCCTTCCGGGCTCCGCTGGAACCCTTCGCATCTGCGAAGGCGCGATGATATGAACGGTCTGGACCGCGTGGCGGGAAGGCAGGGTGTGATGGGCATCGAGATCAAGACGGTCGGGATCATCGGGGCCGGCCAGATGGGCAGCGGCATCGCCCATGTCTGCTCCCTGGCCGGTCTCGACGTGCGGATGAACGACCGCGATCCCGAGCGCCTGAAGAACGGCCTCGCCACCGTCAACGGCAACCTGCAGCGCCAGGTCTCGAAGGGCGCGATCACCGAGAGCCAGCGCCGCGACGCGATCGAGCACATCATCGCGGTCGATTCGTTCGACGATTTCGGTCCCTGCGACCTGGTGATCGAGGCGGCCACCGAGGACGAGGTGATCAAGCGCAGCATCTTCAGCGCGCTGTGTCCGTCCCTGCGCCCCGAGACGATGGTGGCGACCAACACCTCGTCGATCTCGATCACGCGCCTTGCCGCCTCGACCGACCGGCCGGAGCGGTTCATCGGCATCCACTTCATGAACCCGGTGCCGGTGATGCAGCTCGTCGAGCTGATCCGCGGCATCGCCACCGAGGACCCGACCTACGAATCGGCCAAGGCCTTCGTGCGCCGCCTCGGCAAGATCGTGACGGTGTCGGAGGATTTTCCGGCCTTCATCGTCAACCGCATCCTGCTGCCGATGATCAACGAGGCGATCTACACCCTCTACGAGGGCGTCGGCTCGGTCGATTCGATCGACACCGCGATGCGGCTCGGCGCCAACCACCCGATGGGCCCGCTCCAGCTCGCCGACTTCATCGGCCTCGATACCTGCCTGTCGATCATGCAGGTGCTCTACGAGGGCCTGGCCGATTCGAAGTACCGCCCCTGCCCGCTCCTGGTGAAGTACGTCGAGGCCGGCTGGCTCGGCCGCAAGACCAAGCGCGGCTTCTACGATTACCGCGGCGCGGAGCCGGTGCCGACCCGCTGAGGGCGGGGCTCACCGTCCGCGCGCTGAAAGCCGATCACGCCACCGCGGCCTTGCGGGACTTTCCCGTATTGCGGGCCGGCCAGCCGAGAGCGACGAGCCGCGCCTTGGCGTGCTCGCGCACCTCGTCGCGCAGGCCCGGCGCCATCGCCGCCAGGGCGGCCTGGGTCTCGGGCGCCAGCATCAGGTCGGTGACCGCGTTGATCGACTGCGCCTCGTCGATGCGCGCCGTCAGGTCGGCGTCGGTCGCGCTGCCGCCCGTCTCGGCCGGCGGCAGGTCGGCATCGTTCGCCGGCCCGGCGTTGCGGTCCTCCTCCGGCGCCGGCCCGGTCCGGCGCGCCGGGGCGTTGGCGGCCACGAGGTCGGGACGGCTCGCCTTGAACTCGTCGGCCTCGTCCTCGGAATAGAGCAGGCCGTGCAGGCCGGCGAGCTTGAGGATCACCCGGTCCTTGGCCCGCTTCTCCGCCATGGCGAAGACATAAGCCGCCTGGCGGCCCGAGACGCGGTAGTTCACGCCGATCAGCGCCTCGCCGATCGACCACTCGGTGCGGTCGCCGCTCGGGCCCGGCATGTGGCCGGTCACCAGGATCACCGCCTCGTCCCGCTCCGCCCGCACGATCACCGGCGCATCGAAGCGGATGCGGGCCTGCACGGCGATCCGCTCCAGGGCCTTGTGGTAGATCACGGCGGTGCCCTGCACGCGCCAGACGTTGCCGGCCAGCGGCTCGCCGTAGGTGGCGAGGATGTCGGCGATCTGCTTGTCGGTGGTTGCGCTCATCTCGATCGATCTCACCTGCTGACGGCGGGCGCCCGGCGGGCCGGGTCGCGCGTTCCGTATTTGTTCTCTAGCATGCCGCCATCCGGTTCGCGAGGGTTTTCGCGGGTTTGCCGCGAGACCAGATCGCTGCGGCGAGGGATTTTTCGTCGCAGCGCAGTCACTCGATCGTCCCAACGCCAAGCTGCCGCCGGATCGGCGATCCCATAGCGCCCCGCTTATCGGGGCACGAGGATTGGGTCACGTTGCCGAACCGGGGTATGTTCGCTAAATGTTCCTATGGAGAGACGCCACCTCGACTGTCACGGATCGCGTGGCGCGCGCCGCCATCTGCCCGGAGCCCCGCATGAGCACGCCCGCCCTCCTCGATTCCTCGGCCCTGCTCGAGCGGCCGGGCCAGCGCCGCAGCGCCGTGCGCAGCCCCTCGCCCCGACGTGGCGCCCCCCTCGTCGCGGCGGTGCCGCGTCAAGCGCTGATCGCGGATTTCCTGGCCATCGCGGCCCTCGATCCGGGGGTCGAGCGGCTGAAGGCGGCGCCGGCGCCGATCCGCCTGCCGCTGGGCGACGGGGTGGTCGCGCACGCCGCCGATTTCGAGCAGGTCCGCACCGACGAGCCGGGCCTCCTCGTCGACGTGGTGGCGGAGGCCGACCTTGGCCGCCATCCCTTCCGCACCGCCTACGTGGCGGGCGAGCCGGTGGTGGCCGAGGACGGGCGGCGCTTCGTCATCGAGAGCGCAGCCTCGCTGCGGGCCGAGCCCCGGATCTCGACGGTGCGGCTGATCATGGCGTGTCGCCGCACCTACGTCTCGGCCGGCGACCGGGTGCGCATCCTGCACCACCTCGACGAATGCGGCACCGGCCGGCTGGTCGACTGCGCCGGGATGGCGATCAACGCCCAGGACGGCGTCGCGGCGGTGCTGGCGCTCGCCGTCGAGGGTCTCGTGGCGGTCGATATCGGCCGGCCGATCCTACCCGAGACCGCGGTGCGCCGGCGGCCGTTGCCCTATCCCGATCCGTTCGGGTTCTGAGCCCGCCTTGGCGACGAGGACGACCCGCCGCGCGGTGGCCTCGTACCGTCGTATGCGCTCAGCCGCCGCGCCGGGCCACCGCCGCCTCGACCAGCGAGCGGATCGCCGCCTGGACCGGCTCCGGCGTCGCGTCGCGCACGAACTTCGCCTCGATCTCCTCGCGGATCAGGGCGCCGTCGTCGCTGCGGGCGAGGTCGGTGGCGGTCTCGGCCTGGAGCAGCGACACGAAGGCGCTCTCGATCCGGCCGATCGTCTCGGGCGACTCATCGGCGGCGACCTGGCGGCCGGTGAGGTCGAACACGTCGGCGACGTGCGGCAGGCGCTCCTCGATGAGCGAGAGATCGCCGGCGAGCACGAAGACCGCGGGGATGTGGGCGATCAGGTCGACCGAGCCGCGGGTGATGTTGCCCGGGTTGAACCAGCGCGTTTCCCCGACCTGCATCGGGGCGTGGCGCTTGTGGACGTGGCCGTTGATCGCGAGCGCGCAGCCATGGATCGCCTCGGGCGGCACCGCGCCCGGATAGCCCGCCCCGAAGGCGAGGTCGTGGTGGGTCAGCCAGAGGACGGCGTCGGCCTGCGGGATCAGCCCGCGGACATCCGTGGGGATCGCCTGCCCGAACGGCGTCGCGCCGAAGCCGAGGCGGCGGTCCTTCACCGCGTAGAGCGCCGCCGGGCCGGATTCCGGCACGACGTCGAGGACGTCGCTCACCGCCAGCATCGCCAGGCTGTCGCCGTCGGACAGGCGGGTATGGCGGATGTCGTGATTGCCGACATTGGCGAGCGGCCGGTGCCGGAAGCCCTTGAGGATGCGGATCAGCCGCGACTTCAGGCTCTCGTCGGGCTCCACCGGGCGCTCGAACAGGTCGCCGAGGAGTACTGGCGCGAGGTCGCGGGCATTCGCCAATGCCACGCAATGCTCGAGCTTGTTCAGGACCGGTGCCGGCCAGTCCGGGTCCTTGCGCCGCCCGGGCCGGCGCGACGAGACGTGGGGATCGCCGATCACGAGGAGACCCGCGCAGGCGACCGGCGCGGCGTCGAGCCGCTCGCGTCCGAGGATCATGCGGAGCCCCCCGTGCCGGCGTGGCGGTGGCCGACGAGAAGGGAGGCGGGTGCCACGGGGGTGCCGCAGGCCGGGCAGCGCCCGCCGGTGGCGGCGAGGACCACTTCCATCTCGGCCTCGGCGACGGCGAGCCCGTCCCGGGCCGCGGCCGCGCGTCCCCGCGCCGCGGCGAGGCGCCGGCCGGTCTCGGCGAGGCGTTGCGCCGTCGCGGCGGCGTCGGGGCGGAGCACCGGACGGGGCGCCTCGTCCGGCAGCCCGGCGAGCACCGCGGCACGGTCCCGCGCATCGGCGAGGCCGGCGCGCAGGCGCCGTAGCCGTGCGGCGTGGGTGCCGGCCCGGGCGGTGTCGCGCGCCACCGGTGCCTCTGGCGGCAGCCCGGCGAGCGCCGCGACCCGCTCGCGCGCCGCCGCGAGATCCGCCGCCGCCGCGAGCACACGGCGGCCGAGGGCGGCGCGGTGGCGCGCCTCGGCGAGCGCGCGGCCGATCTCGGCACCGGTCTCGGGCGCCGGCAGGTCGGCCAGCACCCGGGCGCGGGCGGCGGCCCCGGTGGCGAGGCGGCCGGACCGGGCGAGACGGTCGGCCAGGGCCTCGCGGTCGCGCAGGCGCGCCTCCTCGGCCGAGAGCGCATCGGCCTGCCCCCGCAGCCCGGCCAGGGCCCCTTCCAGGGCGTCGAGATCGCCGAGGGCGCTCAATGCCTCGCGCAGGCGGGCAATCTCGCGCTCGCCCTCGCGGATGGTGCGCTGGTCCTCCGTCACCCGCTCGCGCTGCAGCGCCTGCATGTCGCGCACCAGCCCGGCCTCGCGGCCGATCGACAGCACGGCCGAGCGCCGGGCCGGCTTCTCGCCGAGCAGGAAGACCGGAAACTTCTGGTGCGCCACGTGGACGTCGAGGTCCTCGACCCGGGTGATGCCGAACAGGCGCTCGACCCAGGCCGGCACGTCGCGGCCGCCGGTCTCCAGGGTGGTGCCGTTCTCCCGCACCAGCGACCCGTCGGCCTCGTGCAGCGACCACAGGTTGACCGGGGTGCGCTTCGGCTGGCGGGCATAGCGCAGCACCCGCCCGTCGGCGACGCCGATCTCGACCCGCGCGACGTTCGCGCCCGCCCGCACCAAGCTGTCGCGCACCTCGCCGTAGAAAACCGCCCGCAGGGCCCGGATCACCGTCGACTTGCCGTGGTTGTTGGGGCCGACGAGCGCATTGACGCCGGGGCCAAGCGGCAGGGTCGCGTCGGAAAAACCCTGGACGTCGACGAGGCGCAGGTAGCGAAAACCCGGCCTCTCCGGCGTCCAGGCCGCCGCGCAGGACGCGGCCGGCCCGGCGATGGCGACGCCGGTCTCGGGCCGTCCGGCGATCCGGCTGACCGTCAGGTCGGTCCCGAACCCCGCCACGTCGTGATGGGAGATCGCCAGGCACTGCACGCCGAGCTTGGCGGCGCTCTCCTCCAGCACCCGGTAGAAGGCCGGCACCCGGTCGGGGGCGATCCAGCAATCGGCCTCGTCGAGGGCGAGGAAGCGCCCGACCCCGGCCTTGACCACGGCGATCAGGCGCAACGCCATGCCGACCACGTTGGTCATGGCACCGCCGTTGTCCTCCAGAACGTCCTCGCGGCCGCCATCCGGGCGCTCGACCCCGATGTCGAGGGCCGGCAGGCCGCGCTCGGTGGTGAGATCCAGGCGCACCGGCTTCTCGCCGGGCAGCACCTCCTGGACGAGGGCGGTGAGCAGGGTCTCGAAGGTCGCGACGCTGCGCCGGTTGGCCTCCTGCTGCAGCTCGCGCAGGTAGGTATCGACCGCGTCGCGCTGGGCGAGGCGGCCCTTGGCGGCGGCGACCTCGCGGGTGCGGGCGGCCAGGGTCTCGCGGTCGCGGTCGCGGGCCGCCTCCAGGCGGGCGAGCAGGCGGCCGGCGCGGGCCAGCGCCTCCAGGCGGTCGGCGGGAGCCGGAGCGGGGGTCAACGGGCGGGATCGAGAGCGGAGAGGCGGTCCTGCACCGCCCGCAGGGCCTGGGCGAACTCCTCGACCCGCCGGGCATTCTCGGCCCGGGCCTCCTCGATCACCCGGCGGATTTCGGCCTCGTCGTCGGTGCCCAGCTCCTCGCGGGCCTGGGCGCGGGCGGCAGCGAGTTCCGCGGTCAGGCGCTCGACGTCGCTCTCGGCGCGGATCCGGTCGGCGCGCAGGCGCTCGTAGGCCGGCTGCAGCGCCTCGAGGCGGCGCAGGGCCTCGACGTCGGGGCCGGCATCGCGCGGGCCACTCTCCTGCCCCTTGCGGCTGCGCTCCATCTCGCTCCTCGTGGTCATGGCAGGATCGGTCGTCGTGGCAGGATCGATGGCCCCGAGGTGGCACCCGGACCGGACTTTGGCAACAGCCGCGGCGTTCGAGAAATGTTCGTCCGTCCCTGTTGACGACCTGTGCAAATCAGACCAGTGTTCCGTAAATGTTCCATGCGACGAGCCGGCCCGGGAGGCGGCGCGGCGTCGCGGGGGAACCGTGGGAGACCCGCATGGAAACCACCCGCCTGGAGGACGTCGCGGCCGAGGCTGCCCCGCTGTTCGAGAACCGGGACTGGCGCCTCCACGCGGACGGGCTCGAGCACCGCGACACCGGCTACTTCATCGACCGCGACGCCCTCGCGGCGCGGCGGCCGGACGGCCATTGGGAATGGCCGCTGCACCTCTCGGAGAAGAGCTGGTGCGGGGTGCGCAGCTTCCGCGAGGCGTTCTCGGCCGCGCTCGGCGCCTTCGGCATCGCCCCCGACCGCAAGCTCACCCTGTCCTTCGCCCTCGGCTTCGGCACGCGGGTCGGGGGTGCCGCGCCGGACGCCTTCGTGCCGCTCGCCGACCTCGTGCGCCCCCGCGCGCCGGAACTCCGCCCGGTCCTCACCCGCCCCCTCGTCGCCGCGAGCGCCTGACGGCGCGGCAGTCCCTCGCGTCCCCGCTCTCCCCTCGCGGCGCAATTTGCTCTAGAGCCCGCCCCGGGAGACGCCGTACGGGGAGTGGGCGAGCGTGAGCGGACAGCGCAGCGTGGAGATCGTCGTCCGGGGCCGGGTCCAGGGCGTGGGCTACCGGGCCTGGACCAAGGGCGTGGCCGAGGCCAAGGGCCTCGTCGGCACCGTGCGCAACCGGCTCGACGGCAGCGTCGAGGCCCGCCTCGCCGGGCCGGCCAAGGCGGTCGGCGCGATGATCGAGGCCTGCCGCGAGGGACCGCCGGGCGCGCGGGTCGCGGACCTCGCCGTGAGCGAGGCACCCGAGCCCGCCGGCGCGCGCGGCGTGCAGATCCTGCCGACGGCCTGACGGGACCCGGCATGCACCCGGATCTGGGCTTGAGCAGCTTCTCGTTCCTCGACCTCGCCGCGCTGGTCTGCTTCCTCTCGGCGTGGTGGGGCTATTCCTACGCGGTCGAGCACCTGTCGGGCGGCAAGCGCAGCCTCAACGGCATGATGAACCGCTACCGCCACGCCTGGGCCGACCAGCAGATCGTGCGCGAGAACCGGGTGGTCGACACCACCATCAACGCCTCGCTCCAGAACGGCACCGCCTTCTTCGCCTCGACGGCCCTGATCGCACTCGGCAGCGCACTCACCCTGTCGCGCTCGGCCGACGACGCCCTGACCCTGTTCTCGACCCTGCCGTTCGGCGCGCCGATGACCCGGGCGGTGTGGGAGATCAAGGTGGCGGGCCTCGCCCTGATCTTCGTCTACGCCTTCTTCAAGTTCGCCTGGGCCTACCGGCTGTTCAACTACGGCGCCATCCTGATCGGCGCCGTGCCGCCGCGCGAGGGCGACCCGGTCCGGATCGAGCGCGCGGCGCGGCGGGCCGCGGCGATGAACGTGGTGGCGGGCGGCCATTTCAACCGCGGGCAGCGTGCGTTCTTCTTCGCGCTCGCGTATCTCGGATGGTTCGTCAGCGCCTATGTGCTGTTCGCCACCACCGCGATGGTGCTCACCGTGATGTGGCAGCGCCAGTTCGCCTCCGACGCCCGCCGGGCCCTGCAGGACCACGATGATCCCTGACGATTACGAGATCGAGCTCACCCTGGTGCGCCTCGTCACCGAGCGCGGCGCGGACAAGACCGTCTGCCCCTCCGAGGTCGCCCGGGCGCTGGGCGGCCCCCACCCGGACGGCTGGGGACCGCTGATGCAGCCGGTCCGCCGCCAGGCGGTGCGGCTGATGAAGGCCGGCCGCATCGCCATCCTGCGCAAGGGCAAGGTGGTGGACGACCCGGACGATTTTCGCGGGATCTACCGGCTGTCCCTGCCGCGGTGAACCGGGATCACGGTCCCGGGAACACCGCTTCGGTGTAGCCCGAGGCCCGGTAGGCCGCGAGGCCGAGCCATTCGCGCACCGCGATGTCGAGCTCGAACAGGCCGTCGCCGGCGGTGGCGTGGATCGCCAGGGCGCCGGGGCCGGTGCGATAATCGACCGGGTAGGCCGTCACCGTGAAGCCGGCGCGGCGAAAGCAGCCGACCGCCCGCGGCATGTGCCAGGCCGAGGTGACGAGGAGCCAGCGCTCGCCGGGCTTCGGCTTGACCAGTTCGGCGCTGAAGGTCGCGTTCTCGTGGGTGTTGCGGGACCGGTCCTCGTAGGTGATCCGCTCGGGCGGGACGCCGAGGGACGCGGCGTGGCGCCGGGTGATCGCGGATTCCGACACCGCCCCGTCGCCGGTGAGCCGGCCGGAGCCGCCGGCGAAGACGACGACCGCCTGCGGATAGCGCCGGGCGAGGTCGCCGAGCGCGATCATCCGCTCCCCGGCATCGTTGACGACGAGCTGGCCGCGGGCGGCCGACAGCCCGGTCTCGACCGCGCCGCCCAGCACCACGATTCCGGCGACCGGGCCGCCGTCGTCGCGGAAGTCCGGGAAGCGGTTCTCGAGCGGGCCGAAGACCAGGGAGGCCAGCGGCGAGACGCCGCCGACGAGGAGCGCGAGGCCGCACAGGGCCGCGAGACCGGCGCCGAGGCGGCGCCAGCGCAGGGAGAGCCCCGCCCCGGCGACGACCAGGAGCAGGAGCAGGTTCGAAGGCGCCGCGAGGAACCACAGCACCTTCGAGAGCACGAAGAACACCGGGCGGTCCCGGCAGGGCGATCGGTCAGGCCTTGCCGGTCATCAAGCCTTGCCGGTCTCGGCCTCGTAGCGGGCGCGGGTCTCGGCGTTCGGCGGGTACAGGCCCGGCAGCGGCAGGCCCTTGTCGACCTCGCGCATGATCCAGAGTTCGAGGCGCTCCTGCTCGACGGCGGCGAGCGCGACCTCCTCGGCGAGGGCCGCCGGGATCAGCACCGCGCCGTCGCCGTCCGCCACCACGATGTCGTCCGGATAGACCGCGACGCCGCCGCAGCCGACGGGCTCGCCCCAGCCGACGAAGGTGAGGCCCGACACCGAGGCCGGGGCCGCGACGCCGGAGCACCAGACCGGCAGGCCGGTGCCCTCGACCCCCTCGCCGTCGCGCACGACGCCGTCGGTGATCAGCGCCGCGACGCCGCGCTTCTTCATCCGGGCGCACAGGATGTCGCCGAAGATGCCGGCATCCTGCACCCCCATGGCGTCGACCACCGCGATGCAGCCCTCGGGCATCGCCTCGATCGCCGCGCGGGTCGAGGTCGGGCTCGACCAGGATTCCGGGGTCGCCAGGTCCTCGCGGGCCGGCACGAAGCGCAGGGTGAAGGCCGGGCCGACGATCCGCTGCCCGGCAGCGAAGCGCGGCATCGGCCCGCGCATCCAGCAGCGGCGGATGCCCTTCTTCAGGAGCACCGTGGTCAGGGTGGCGGTGGTGACGGCCTGCAGGGCGTCGAGGAGCGTCTTGTCGAGCGGCATCGGGCCTTCGGGGGCGTGGGGAGAGGGACGGGTCGAGACGTAGCCGATCCGGCGGGAGGCGGCCACGCCGTCAGCGCATGGCCGCGCTCCGGCAAGGCTCGGCTTCGAGGGCCCGGCGTCAGCTCAGGGGCGGCAGCGCGACGGAGGCCGCCGGGCGCTCCCGGACGCGCGCGTACCAGGCCCGCAGGGCCGGCCGCTCGATGCGCGGCACGTCGAGGTGCAGCCAGCGATGGGTGGCGGCGGCGACCGCGATGTCGGCCACGGTGAAGCGCTCGCCGACCATGTAGGCGCGGCCCATCAGGTGTGCGTCGAGGATCGCCGCGCACTCCTCGGACGCCGCGACCGAACGGTCGATCGTCGCCTGGTCGCGCCGGTCGGCCGGGGTGCGCACGGTCTGCCAAAACGCGTCCCGGGTCGCGGGCGTGAAGCGGGTCGCCTGCCAGTCCAGCCACTGGTCGGTCAGAGCCGCCGCGCGGGGATCCCCGGGCCAGAGGCCGTGGGCTTCGTGCCCGCGGGCGAGGTGGCGCAGGATCGCGTTCGATTCCCAGAGGACGAAGCCGTCCTCCTCCAGCACCGGCACGAGGCCGTTGGGGTTCATCGCGACGTAGTCGGGATCGCGGACGCGGCCGAAGGCGCCGCCGGCCTCGACCCGCTCGTAGGGCAGGCCGAGCTCCTCGAGCCCCCACACCGCCTTCTGCACGTTGACGGAACTCAGCCGTCCCCAGAGCCTGCGCATGGCGTGTCCTCCTCGGTGTTCCGCGGTTCGATCTCGGATGGATCGATCTCGGTTGGAACAATCTTGGGCGGGTAGGCGTGGCGTCCGCCCGTCGGGTCGGTGACGGTCCAGCCCGCAAGACCGTCGCCGGCCCGACCGGCGGCCGCCAGGTAGCCCGGCCCGACCGGCACCTTGCCGTATCCGCCCGGGATGTCGAGGACGTAGGTCGGCTGCGCCAGCCCGGAGACCCGCCCGCGCAGGCAGCGCATCAGCTCCTGGCCGCGATCGAGGGTTGTGCGCAGGTGGCCGGTGCCGGGGGCGAGGTCGCCGTGATGCAGGTAGTACGGCTTGATCCGGTTCTCGACGAAGGCCCGCATCAGGGCGGCCAGCGTGTCGGGGTCGTCGTTGACGCCGGCGAGCAGCACCGACTGGCTCACCATCGGGATCCCGGCATCGACGAGGCGCGCGATCGCCGCGCGCGCCGCGTCCGAGAATTCCACCGGGTGGTTGGCGTGGAGCGCCACGAACACCGCGCCCTCGAAGCGCTTGAGCGCCCCGATCAGCGCCGCGTCGACCCGCGCCGGATCGACCACCGGCACGCGGGTGTGGAGCCGCAGCACCCGGACATGCGGGATCGCCCGCAGCGCCGCGGCGATGCGCCCGAGCCGCCGGGGCGAGAGCACGAGCGGGTCACCGCCGGTGACCACCACCTCCCAGACCTCGTCGCGGGAGGCGATGTAGGCGAGCGCGGCGTCGAGCTCGGCCTCGGTCAGGCTGCCCTGCCCCTCCGGGCCGACCACCTCGCGGCGGAAGCAGAAGCGGCAATAGACCGGGCAGACGTGGAGGGGCTTCAGCAGCACCCGGTCGGGATAGCGGTGGACGATGCCGGGAACGGGCGCATGGGCCTCGTCGCCGATCGGGTCGGCCCGCTCCTCGGGCGTGGTGACGAGTTCCTCGGCCCGGGGGACGAACTGGCGGCCGATCCCGTCCTCGGCGCCGGCGATCAGCTCGGCGATCGCCGGGGTGATCGACACGGCGTAGCGCGCCGCCACCCGCTCCAGCGCCGGCAGTTGCTCCACGGAGACGAGGCCGGCCGCGGCGAGGTCGCGGGCGCTGCGGATCGGTCCGCTCACCGGGCGGGTCCCGTGCCGGGATACTCGGCGACCGGCGTCCAGATCACGTCCTCGATCCGGCGCGCGCCGGTCGCCAGCATGACCAGCCGGTCGAAGCCGAGCGCGATGCCGCTCGCCTCCGGCATCTGGCCGAGGGCGCCCAGAAAGTCCTCATCGACGGGGTAGCGCTCGCCGTAGACGCGCTCCTTCTCGTCCATCTCGGCGCAGAAGCGCCGGCGCTGCTCGTCGGCGTCGGTCAATTCGCCGAAGGCGTTGGCGAGCTCGACGCCGCAGGCATAGAGCTCGAAGCGCTCCGCCACCCGCGGATCGGCCGGGCTCGGCCGGGCGAGCGCCGCCTCGGGGATCGGGTACTCGCACAGGATCGTCGCCCGGCCGCGGCCGAGCGCCGGCTCGACCCGCTCGACCATCACCCGGCTGAACAGGTCGGCCCAGGTGTCGTCGGGCGCGGTGCGGATGCCGGCATTCCCGAGCGCCGCGGCGAGCCCAGTCCGGTCGGTATCCCCGTTCGGCGCCACGCTCGCCAGGAGGTCGATGCCGGCATGGCGGTCGAACGCCTCCGCCACGCTCAGCCGCTCCGGCTCGGCGAACGGGTCGGCCTCGACCCCGCGCCAGGAGAAGGTCGTCGCGCCCGCCGTCTCGGCGGCGAGACGCAGGAGCACCGCGCAATCGTGCATCAGGCTGTCGTAGGTCTCTCCCGCCCGGTACCATTCGAGCATGGTGAATTCCGGGTGGTGCAGCGCCCCGCGCTCGCGGTTGCGGTAGACCGGGCCGAGGCTGAACAGCCGGGGCTCGCCCGCCGCCAGCAGCTTCTTGCAGGCGAATTCCGGCGAGGTGTGCAGGTAGAGCGGATGCGCCGTGCCGTCGGGGGCGATGGCCTGCGTGGCGAAGGCCGAGAGATGCGCCTCGTTGCCGGGCGAGACCTGGAGGATGGCGGCGTCGACCTCGACGAAGTCGCGGGCGGAGAACCACGCCCGGAGCGCGGCGGCGATGCGGTTGCGGGCCATCAGCCGCGGCCGGCGGTCGGCATGGACGTGGGGGGCCCACCAGGGCGAGGCGGAGGTCATGCGGCGAAGGTCATGCGGCGAGGTCATGGCGGGCGGGGCGACTGGCGGTCGCGCCTGAGATGCGATAGGGCGGGCCGAAGGCATCCTCTGCCGGCGCGGCGCGCGACGCCCGCGGCTTGGCGGACGCCGCCGCTTTCTGTCAACGCTTCAAGTCCAGGATTCGCCCCGTGCCGAAGGTCATCGCCAGCTCACTCCGCAAGGGCAACGTCGTCGACAAGGACGGCCGGCTCTACGTGATCCTCTCCGCCGAGAACATCCACCCCGGCAAGGGCACGCCGGTGACCCAGCTCGACATGCGCCGGATCACCGACGGCGTGAAGGTCTCGGAGCGCTACCGCACCACCGAGCAGGTCGAGCGCGCCTACGTCGAGGACCGGGAGCACACCTTCCTGTACAGCGACGCGGAGGGGTTCCACTTCATGAACCCGGAATCCTACGAGCAGCTCGCGGTGCCGAAGGACGTGATCGGCGACCAGGCCCCCTACCTGCAGGAGGGCATGGCGGTCATGCTCTCGACCCATAACGGCGTGCCGCTGGCGCTCGAGCTGCCCCAGCGCGTCACCCTCGAGGTGACCGACACCGAGCCGGTGACCAAGGGCCAGACCGCCTCCTCGTCCTACAAGCCCGCCACGCTCTCGAACGGCATCCGCACCCTGGTGCCGCCGCATATCGGCACCGGCACCCGCATCGTCGTGATGACGGCCGACGGCGCCTACGTCGAGCGCGCCAAGGACTGATCCGCGCCAAGGACTGGGCCGGGCGCGCGGGCAGCTACCCGCCGCCCGCCTCCCGAAAGCAGGTTCGGGACAGCGCGATCGCCCGGCCCTGCTCCTCCGCCGAGAAGCCGCCGCCGGCCCGCCACAGGCCCTCTGCCCGCAGGCGCTCGACGACGCAGCGCGCCGCCACTCGGCAGGCCGCCTCGCCGCCGCCGGCCTCGGCGCAGTTCGCCCGGTACTCGCGCCGGAACTGCGCCTCCCCCGCCCGCGGATGCGGCCCGGCGAGCGCCGCCACCCCGTAGAGCAGCCCGAGCAGCACCGGCTGGTGGATCAGGTAGACCGCGAGGCTGTGACGCCCCGCCGCCGTCGCGAGCCGCCCGGCCCGGCCCCGCGGCGCGATCGTGCCGATCGCCGAGGCCGCGAGCCGCGGCAGCGCCACCCGGCCGAGCCCGACCCCCGCCAGCACGAAGCCGAACCAGGGAAACAGCGGCACGTAGTCGTTGGTGGTCGGCACCGTCGCGCCGAGCCCCAGGAACAGCAGACCCGGTGCATCGAGGAGAGCCGGAGACCCTGCCAGGGCCGCGAGATGGGGCCCGGCGAGGACGAGAGCCGCCGCGAGCCCGACGAGCGGCAGCGGCGCGACGAGGGCCGGCAGCGCCAGCACGCTCGCCACGGCGATGCAGTGCAGGATGCCGAAGAAGATCCACGAATTGGGAAACAGGAAGACGGTCGCGAGCGAGATCGCGCCCGCCGCCGCGGCGATGCGGGCGAGCCGCAGCAGGTAGGGGCGCCACCGGCCGGACCGCCCCGGCCGGGCGAGGACGAGGCTGATCCCGACGAGGACCAGGAAGCTCCCGGCGATACCGTGCGCCGCCGCCCGGCCCACGGGCGTCAGGGCGAGGTTCTCGGGCGTCAGCCGCAGGAAGCCGAGGTCCCAGGTCAGGTGGTAGAGCGCCATCGCCAGGAGCGCGACGCCGCGGGCGAGGTCGACGACCGCGAGGCGCCGGATGGGCGTGGACGTGGAAGATGGGGTGTGAATCGCGGCTCTCCCGGACGGCGGATGGGCGCCGTCATAGCCGAGCCCGCACGGGGTCCGGGACCCCCGCCATGCCTGCGGCGAAAACGCGCAGTCTCGGGGTGGGATTGCCGGCGATGGGCGCAACCGCAGGGCATCGGCCTCGCACCCTGCCTCCCGGGATTGCAGATTGTGCGTCCGCGAAGCGACATCGACGCGGGACGTGGCCGCTTCGGTGTCTCAACTCGGCGGATTTGGGCTTCCCCGGAGTCATGACTTTGTTAATCTGCAGGTGAAGCGCGCGACGCGATTCGAGTGGGTTGCTTACGATGTCGGACGAGTTCGGTTCAGGTCTCGCCGGGGAACGGCGAGGGGGCGCGTTCGGGGACGACGCGCGCGACACCCGGTCCGGGCTCGACGCGGCGGCGATCGAGCGCCCGGTCGAACTGGTCGAGGTCAGCGGCCGCATCAAGTGGTTCGACGTCGCCAAGGGCTTCGGCTTCATCGTACCCGACGACGGCTCGCCGGACGTGCTGCTCCACGTCACCTGCCTGCGGCGCGACGGCCACCAGAGCGCCAGCGAGGGCGCCCGGATCGTGGTCGAGGCGGTGCAGCGCTCCCGCGGCTGGCAGGCGTTCCGGGTCGTCTCCCTCGACCAGACCACCGCGACCCACCCGGCCGAGCTGCCGATGCCGCGCACCCACGTCACCGTGGTGCCGACGAGCGGCCTCGAGACCGCGGTGGTGAAGTGGTTCAACCGCCTGCGCGGCTTCGGCTTCCTCAGCCGCGGCGACGGTACGCCGGACATCTTCGTCCACATGGAGACGCTGCGGCGCTACGGCATCGCCGAGCTCAAGCCCGGCGAATACGTCCAGGTGCGCTACGGCGACGGCTCGAAGGGGCTGATGGCCGCCGAGGTGCGCCTCCTGACCGAGGCCGGTCCCCCGTCGTCGCACTGATCCGCAGGCCCGGGCACGGCCACGGGACCTCTCCCCCCATTTTGGTTTCCCGCGCATGTCCGGCGGCGGGCGCCCATCCCCTTCGCCGGACGGCGCTCTAGCTCACCGTCATGTCGCTTCGCTTCGCACGGCCCCTCGCCGCCTCGCCGCGCCGGCTCCTCGCCGCGTTCCTCCTCTTCCTGGCGCTCGCGCCCTCGGCCGCCCTGGCCGACGGCCCGTTCGAGCCGCTGACGATCGCCTCCCGCTCCGGCCGCCACGCCTTCCAGGTCGAGGTGATGCGCGACGATGCGGGCCGGGCCCAGGGCCTGATGTTCCGCCGCACCATGGCGCCGGACCGCGGCATGCTGTTCGACTTCGAGCGCATGGAGCCGGTGACGATGTGGATGAAGAACACCTACCTGCCGCTCGACATGCTGTTCATCCGCGCCGACGGCACGGTGGCGCGGATCGCGGCCGACACCGAGCCGCTCTCGACCCGGACCATCTCCTCCGGCGAGCCGGTGCTCGGCGTGCTCGAGCTCAACGCCGGCACCGCCGCGCGCCTCGGGATCCATCCGGGCGACAAGGTCGAGCACCCGCTCTTCCGCAAGCGCTGAGCGCCCGTTCGCGGACGGGGAAGGCCCCGGCGGCGATGACCGCCGGGACGTCCGGGCTCAGAAGCCGCGGTTCGAGATGCTCGGAATCGACGGCTGGGTGAAGGCGCGGTTCACGTCGGGCCGGCGCTGCGTCCCGTTGGTGTCGTTCGAACGCACGTAGTTCTTGGTGTCGAAGGACTCGGCGAGGCCGCTGCCGCGGGAATCGCCGGAGCTGGTGCAGGCGGCGGCGAGGCCCGCGAGGGTGAGCGCCGCGGCGGCACGAAGGAGACGCATGAGGGGATCCTGGGCTCTGACAGTCGGGCCGGGGTGCCCGGCTCCCGCCCCCCCGTCAAGGCGCCGGCCCCGCGCGGGGCCGCGAAGCTCGGCCTCTGTGCCCCCCGGGCCGCGCTCCGCGGAATGTGTGGAGGGCCACGATTCTCCGGCTGGCGGAGTCCCGCGCTTTGCGCGAAAGTCCCGGCCGATGAGCAACGTCGTTCCCCTGCTGCGCCCGCGCCCGGCGCCCGATGCCGCCGCCCGCGCCACCGCGATGGTCGTGTCCGACCTCGTGACGATCGCCGAGCAGCTGCACGACATCGGCGCCCGCGCCGCCGCCCTGGGCCGGCCGCGCACGGAGGCGGAGCGCACGGTGCAGATGGTGCTGGACGCCGTGACCTCGATCGAGCGGGCGCTCGACACCATCACGGATGGCGGGGACTACACCCCGTTCTGAGGGCTCGCCCGACTCACCCGGAGATCGCGTCCCGCTCTCGACCTGATCCTGAAGCGTCAGAGCCTGTGCGACACACGCAATCGATCAACGAACGATCTTGCCTCCCACACGCGACCTCATCCTGAGGTGTTAGTCGATCGAAGATCGACTGACTTCGAAGGAGACCTCCAGCTGGCGCAACGATCCCTGGAGCCCTCCATCGAGATCAGTCCATCTCCGATGGAGCGCGATCTTCGATCGCCAACACATCAGGATGACGTCTAGAGTGGAATAAAACATCCTGCTCAAGTCAAGCATTCTCACAGTCGATCGAATATCAACTGACATTCAAGGATTATTCCAGCTGCTGCATCCTGCCGGAGACGAGGTGACACGCGTAATAGTATGCTTACCGCATCATTCCAGGGCCGCATAAGCGGAACCCGGGATCGAAAGCCTTGACCGCCGGATCGTCAATCCGAACGGTCGCGGGCCCTTCTCCGACCCGCCGCAGCCCCGGAACGATCCGCAAAACCGCCCGGGCCCTCAATCGGACCACCCTGGTCCGATCACCGGACCGCCCGACTTCCGCCGTCTCACGCCCCCACGTCGAGCATGCTGCGGAACACCGCGCCATAATGGCAGGCGGCGGCGGCCAGCACGAAGGCGTGCCAGATCGCGTTCTGGAACGGGAGCTGGCGCCACATGTGGAAGATGACGCCGAGCGAGTACAGCAGGCCGCCGGCGGCGAGCAGCCACAGGGCCGGTGGCGACAGGGCGGCGATCACCGAATCGTAGACCATCATCCCGCTCCAGCCGAGCGCCAGGTAGAGGGCGATCGCCAGGCGGTCGAAGCGGCCCGGCAGGGTCAGCTTCACGGCGGCGCCGACGACGGCGACGAGCCAGATCCCGGCGAGCAGCCCGAGGGCGATGCCGTCGGTGCCGACCAGGGCAACGAGGGGCGTGTAGGTGCCGGCGATCATCAGGAAGATGGTGGCGTGGTCGCACCGGCGCAGCCGCCATTTCGTCCGGCCGATCGGCCACATGTTGTAGGCCGCCGAGGTCCCCAGCATCGCCACGAGGCCGGCGGCGTAGACGCCGACCGCCACCGTCTCGGCGGGGCTGAGCTTCGAGAGGACGGCGCTGATCGTCAACGCCACGGCGCCGATCACGCCGAGGCAGACCCCGACCACGTGCACGATGCTGTCGGCGAGCATCTCGCGCGGCGTGTAGGTCCAGACGAGGCCGAGCGGCCGGCCGTCCGGCGCGAAGCGCGGGGCGGGGGCTGAGGACAGTTCCAGGGAGTGCTCCTGCGCGGACAATCGGACCTCCGCTCCTCGGGGCCGGGAGACGGCCTCCCGATCCGTCGAGGTTAAGACGCGAGCATGAACGTGGGACGAACGGTCCCTCCTCGCCTCAGATAGCCCGCAGCGCCGCCGGCGCGGGCGCCCGGCCGAGCCGGGCATGGGCGCTCGCCATGCCCAGCACCAGCATGGCGGCGACCTGGTGGGCGAGGCCGGCCCAGAGCGGCACCGCCAGCAGCAGCGTGACGATGCCGAGCGTCGCCTGGGCGACGACGAGGCCGGCGAGCGCGGTGGCGCGCCGCGCCGCACCGGTCCCGGGCATGGTGCGGCGGGCATCGAGGGCGTGGACGATCGCGAGGGCGAGCAGCGCGTAGGCGACGAGCCGGTGGTTGAACTGAACCAGGGCGACGTTGTCGACGAAGTTCTCGATCCAGGGCGTGCCGGCGAACAGGCCGCCGGGCACGAGGCCGCCATCCATCAGCGGCCAGGTGTTGTAGGTGAGCCCCGCCTTCGAGCCGGCGACGAGGCCGCCGAGCGCGATCTGCACCAGCACCAGGACCATCAGGGCGAGCGCCGTGCGGGAGAGCCGCGCCGGCAGCACCTCGTCGCGGCGGCGGTCGAGGCCGGCGGCGATCCAGACGAGGCCGGCATAGATCCCGCTCGCCAGCGTCAGGTGCAGGGCGAGCTTGATCGGCGCCACCGCGGTCATGCCGGGCTGGAGGCCCGACGCCACCATGATCCAGCCGACCGCGCCCTGGAGGCCGCCGAGCACGCCGAGGCCGAGGAGGCCGAGCCCGAGGCGCCGGTCGAGCTGGCCGCGCAGCCAGAACACCAGCAGCGGCAGGAAGAACGCGAGCCCGATGATCCGGCCGAGCAGCCGGTGGCCCCATTCCCAGCCGTAGATGAACTGGAACTCCGACAGGGTCATGCCCTGGTTCAGCAGCCGGTATTGCGGCGTCGCCTGGTACTTGGCGAATTCCTGGGCCCAGGCCTCGGACGAGAGCGGCGGGATCGCGCCGGTGACCGGCTTCCACTCGGTGATCGACAGGCCGGAGCCGGTCAGCCGCGTCGCGCCGCCCACCGCCACCATCGCCACCACCAGGGCGGCCATGACGAAGAGCCAGGTCCGCACGGCGCGGCGGGACCGGGGCGCCGCGGCGGCCGGTGCCGCGGGAGGAACGAGGCCGATCGAGGACGTGCTGCTCATGCGCGACGGCTTACCGGCGGGGACGGGCCTCGCGCAACGTCCTGCGGTGCCGCACTGCCCGCTTAATCCTCCGGCCGCGCCAGCACGCCGCCGCTGATCGCCTCGCGCACGCCCGTGGTCGACGGGAAGGTGATCGGCAGGCCCTCCACCGAGCGCACCGCCAGGTAGGCGAAGGCCTGGGCCTCCAGGAAGGCCGAGGACCAGCCGATGGCGTCCGCCGTCGTGATCTCGGCGCGCAGGTGGTAGTTGAGCTGGCGCAGCAATTCGCCGTTGCGGGCCCCGCCGCCCGCGACGATCCAGCGGACCGGCGGGTCGGAGGCATGGTCGAGGGCGCGGGCGACCGCCCTCGCCGTGAAGGCGGTCAGCGTCGCGGCGCCGTCCTCGGTCGAGAGCTGGCCGGCGAGCTTGTGCGAGAACCAGTTGCGGTCGAGCGACTTCGGCGGCCGGCGGGCGAAGAACGGGTGGACGAGGAGCCAGGCGAGCAGCTGCTCGTCGGGCCGGCCGCGGGCGGCGGTGCGGCCGTTGTCGTCGAGCGCGTGGCCGGTGCGCTCGCGCATCCAGTCGTCGATCAGCGCGTTGCCGGGCCCGGTGTCGAAGGCGAGGATGCGCCCGTCCCGGGCGATCAGCGTCGCGTTGGCCACGCCCCCGATATTGAGGATGCCGAGGCTCTCGGTGAAGCCCGAGGCCTGGGCCAGCGCCCGGTGGAAGACCGGCACCAGCGGCGCCCCCTGCCCGCCCGCCTCGATGTCGGCGTGGCGCAGGTCCGACACCACCTTGATGCCGAGGCGGCGGCTGAGAACTCGGCCGTCGCCGATCTGCACGCTCATCTTCTGGTCGGGCCGGTGCACCACGGTCTGGCCGTGGAAGCCGATCACGTCGATGTCCGCCGCGGTGAGCCCGTTCTCGGAGAGGAAGTTCTCGACCGCCTCGGCGTGCAGGCGCGTCACCAGCTCCTCGGCGGCGGCAAGGCAGCCCGGGCGCTCGCTGCGCTCGGTCACGGCCTCGGCGTCGATCAGGGCCTGGCGCAGGAGCGCCCGGTCGTCGTCGGAATAGGCGCGGTAGCCCGTCGGGCCCAGCGGCTCGAGGTAGCCGTTGGGGCTGCGCTCGACCCGGACCGTCTCGCCATCCGTCTCGATCAGGGCGACGTCGACGCCGTCGAGGGAGGTCCCGCTCATCAGCCCGATCGCGCGCCGCATCGTCATCCCGAATCGCCCCCGTGCCTTTCGGGGCCGGCACTGCTATGGACCGACCCGTTCCGAATCCGACGGAGCTAGCATGGCGGCACCGCGCTGTCGCCAAGCCCACGGCAGATTGCCCACCCGCGAGACTGATCGAGAGTTCCATGGCCGCGCCCACCGACTTCGCGCCGCGTTCCGACTTCCTCCGCGTCCTCCTGGAGCGCGGCTACGTCCACCAATGCTCCGACTTCGCGGGCGTGGACGAGGCCGCCCGCGAGGGCCGGCTGACGGCCTATGTCGGCTACGATTGCACGGCGCCGTCGCTGCATATCGGCCACCTGCTCTCGATCATGATGCTGCACTGGCTCCAGGCGACCGGCGGCAAGCCGGTGGCGCTGATGGGCGGCGGCACCACCCGGGTCGGCGATCCGTCCGGCCGCGACGAGACCCGCAAGATCCTGACGCTCGACCAGATCGAGGCCAACAAGGCCGAGATCGGCAAGACCTTCGCGCGCTTCCTCGACTTCGGAACGGCTCCCAACGCCGCCGTGATGGCCGACAATGCCGAGTGGCTGACCACCCTCAACTACATCGAGATGCTGCGCGACATCGGCCGGCACTTCTCGGTCAACCGGATGCTGTCGATGGACAGCGTGCGGCTGCGGCTGGAGCGCGACCAGGAGCTGTCGTTCCTGGAATTCAACTACATGATCCTGCAGGCCTATGACTTCGCCGAGCTGAACCGCCGCTACGGCGTGACGCTGCAGATGGGCGGCTCGGACCAGTGGGGCAACATCGTCACCGGAATCGATCTCGGCCGGCGCCTCGGCACGCCGCAGCTCCACGCCCTGACCTGCCCGCTGATGACCACGGCGTCGGGCGCCAAGATGGGCAAGACGGCGTCGGGCGCGGTCTGGCTCAACCCGGACATGCTGAGCCCCTACGAGTACTGGCAGTTCTGGCGCAACACCGAGGACGCCGATGTCGGCCGCTTCCTGCGCCTGTTCACCCTGATGCCGCTCGACGAGGTCGCCCGGCTCGCGGGCTTGGGCGGCCAGGAGATCAACGAGGCCAAGAAGGTGCTGGCCACCGAGGCCACCGCCCTGCTGCACGGCCGCGAGGCGGCGGAGGCCGCCGCCGAGACGGCGCGGCGCACCTTCGAGGAGGGGGCGTTGGCCCAGAGCCTGCCCACCGTCGAGGTGCCGCGCACGGCGATCGAGGCGGGGCTGGGCGTGCTCTCGGCCTTCGGCCCGGATCATGCCGGCTTGGTGCCCTCGACCAGCGAGGCGCGGCGCCAGGTGAAGAGCGGCGGCCTCAAGGTCAACGACGCCCCCGTCACCGACGAGCGCGCGGTGATCGGCACCGGCGACGTGACGCCGGAGGGCGTGGTGAAGCTGTCCTTCGGCCGCAAGAAGCACGTGCTGCTGCGGGTGGTGTAGGGCCGTCGCGCGGGACCCCGCGCCTGCCGATGCCGGCGCGTGTCCCGGTCCGACGCGGATAACCCTCCCCCGCTTTGCGGGGGAGGGTTCGTACCCGAGCCTTCGGGGACGCTGCGCGGGCCGAATCAGGCGTGCGGCCGGGCCCGGCGGCGGGTCACGGCCCGCGCGGTCGCGACCGGCGCGCAACGCTGCCAGCCCCAATGGTCGTAGGCGGTCGAGGCGCGGGCCTCGCACCAGCCCTGGTGGCGGAGCGCCGTGGCGAGGCGGTCGCGGTCCTCGCAGGCCTGGTCGGCCAGCGGCGAGGCCGGCAGGGCGCAGGCCGCGTCGGCCCGCTGCCAGCGCGCGACGAGGTCCTGCGCGGCGGCCGGGACGGTGCCGGCGAGGAGCGGGGCGAGGACGAGGAACGGACGCAGGAACGACATCGCGCGGGGCCTTCGGTAGATCCGGGCCGATCGATGAGAGACGATCGTGGCGCGGATCGGGCGGAACGGTGCAGTCCCGTCAAGCAGAAACCGGATACCGTGAAGATGAACCGCCAGGAGAACTAGGCCGACTGGACGAGGCCGGTCGGGATCTCGGCCCGCCGGGCGGCGGTGGATCGACAGGGCGCCGATGCCCCGCCGGAGCGGACGCTTCCCGCCCGGCTGTGGCGGCCGGAACCCTCGCCAGCGCCGCGAACCTGTGCTCAAAGGGCGCCACCTGACGACTGACGGGCTTGATCCCCACGATGCTGCGCCGCCTCTACGAGTGGATCCTCGCGCTCGCCGCGCGCCCCTCGGCCCCCTACGCGCTCGGCGCGGTCTCCTTCGCCGAGAGCTCGTTCTTCCCGGTGCCGCCCGACGTGATGCTGGTGCCGATGGTGGTGACCCGGCCCGAGAAGGCCTGGACCTACGCGCTCGTCGCGACGCTGACCTCGGTGGCGGGCGGCATCGCCGGCTACGCGATCGGCGCGCTGCTCTACGATTCCCTCGGCGCCTGGCTCTTCCACCTCTACGGCCTCGACAAGGGCGCCGACCAGTTCCGCGAGGCCTACGCCCATTACGGCCACTGGGTGATCCTGCTGAAGGGGCTCACGCCGATCCCCTACAAGCTCGTCACCATCACGTCGGGCTTCGCCGGCTACGACCTGTTCTGGTTCGTCGTCCTGTCGCTGATCACCCGGGGCGCGCGGTTCTTCATCCTGGCGGGACTCGTGCGCCGCTACGGCGTCGGCATCCGCACCGTCCTCGACCGGCACCTGAACGCCGTGGCGGCGATCTGCGTCGCGGTCGCCGTGCTCGGCTTCGTCGGCTTCCGCTACCTGATCTGAGGATTGGCCCATGGCCGGCACTCCCATGGCTCCCTCCCTCGCCGCGCGGCTCACGGCGCCCCGGCCGACCGCCCTGCTGGTGCTCGTCGGCGCCGCCGCCACCGTCGGCGGGGCGCTGATCTTCCAGCACGGCTTCGGCTACGTGCCTTGCAAGCTGTGCCTGACTGAGCGCCAGCCCTACTACCTCGCCCTGCCGCTGCTCGCCGCCGCGCTGCTGCTGCCGCGCCGGCTCGCGGGCGGGCTCCTCGCCCTGGTGGCGGTGATCTTCCTCGTCGGGGCGGCCCTGGGCGCCTACCATGCCGGGGCCGAGTGGGGCTTCTGGCCCGGACCCAGCGATTGCGGCGGCGGCGCCGGCCCGGCGCCGGCCGGCGTCGACGACTTCCTCAAGTCCCTGCAGGCCACCCGCCCGGTGGATTGCACCGCGGCCGCCTGGCGCTTCCTGGGGATCTCGCTCGCCGGCTACAACGCCCTCATCGCGCTCGCCCTCGCGGCGCTCGCCGGGACCGGGGCCCTGCGGGCGCTGCGCCGGGGCTGACGGGCCGCCTCAGCGCTTCGGCTTCATCACCGTCGGCTCGGCCAGGAGCGCGGCCAGCCGCTCGGAATCGAGGGCCGGCTCGGGCTTCGGCTTCGCCTCCCTGCGGGCCTCCTTCGCCGCCTCGGCCTTCTTGGCCTCGATCTTCTCGGGCCGCGCCATCCGGGCGGCCTTCGCGATCGGCGGCGTCGGCACGATCGAGCCGGTGGTGACCGGCTCGTCGAGCGGCATCACGGGCTTTAAGGCGGCGACGAGCTGCGGGCGGGGCGTCTCGCGGTCGAGCTGCGCCGAGCAGACGGCGCAGACCGTGGCGAAGCCGAGGCTCGCGACGGTCGCGAGGAAGAGATTGGTACGCAGGGACACGGGCCGGGTACTCAAACGGTTGACCATCCGGGAGCCTAGGCGGCGACCCTTAATGATCCCCTTGCCGATCGCGGCCGGTGGCGCCGACCTCGACGGGATTCAGGACTTGTGAACCCTGTCCGCAGGAGCGCGCGAACCCGCCGGCCCCCGAGAACGTCTTCGCCCAAAGGGGATGCGATAGATGTTCTTCACCATGACGGCGGCGATCGGCGGCGGGATGGCGGCCGCGACCTGGCTGATCCAGGACGGTCCGGCCGTGGCGGCCTCGGCGGGCGCCATCGCCGGCGCCGTCAGCGCGGCGGTGGCCGCGGCCCTTCTCTCGTGGCTCGACCGCCGGTCCGGGACGGTCGAGCCGGCCGCCGCCGCGACCCGGCAGCCCGACGACCTCCCGCGCCTGCCCCACCGCCGCCGCTCCGTCCTGCGCCGCTTCGCGCGCCGCTGCCACCCGGAGGACGGGATTCTCGCTCCCGCCCGCTGATCGCCCCGGAACCGGGGCAGTGCGGCCCGGTTGACGGCCGCACCCCGGCGAGGACCCGAGCGATCCGCGTGGCACTGCCCTTCTTCCCGGCCCGCTCCGGGACCTGCCGCGTGAGGCGTGCCCTCCCCGCCCTGACCTTGGCCACGGCCGCGTTCATCGTCGCCGGCAGCGCCCAGGCCGCCGGGATCGGCTCGGCCGGCGGCCCGTCCGAGGTGGTGCTGCTGATCCAGATCGTACTGCTCTTGAGCCTCGGGCGCCTGCTCGGCGAGGCGATGCTGCGGGTCGGCCAGCCGGCGGTGATGGGCCAGCTGCTCGCCGGCCTGCTGCTCGGACCGTCGTTCCTCGGGGCGGTCTGGCCGGAGGCGCAGCACTGGCTGTTTCCGCCCGGACGCGACCAGCGCGCGCTCCTCGACGGCATCGCCCAGCTCGGCATCCTGCTGCTGCTGATGATGACCGGGACGGAGACCGACCTCGCCCTGGTGCGCAAGGTCCGGCGCGCGGCGGTCAGCGTCTCGGTCGCCGGCGTCGCGGTGCCGTTCGCCTGCGGCTTCCTCCTCGGCTGGTTCCTGCCCGCGGCGATGCTGCCGCACCCGGAGCTGCGCCTCGTCACCTCGCTCTTCCTCGGCACCGCGCTCGCGATCTCGTCGGTCAAGATCGTCGCCATGGTGGTGCGCGAGATGAATTTCCTGCGCCGCAACGTCGGCCAGGTGATCGTCGCCTCGGCGATCATCGACGACACGATCGGCTGGGTGATCATCGCGGTGATCTTCAGCCTGGCGCGGGCCGGCACCATCGATCCGTGGGAGGTCGGCCGCAGCCTCGCCGGCACCCTGGTCTTCCTCGGGATCAGCCTGACGGTCGGGCGCCGCCTGGTCTTCTGGCTGATCCGCTGGGCCAACGACTCGCTGAGGAGCGAGGCGGCGGTGATCACCGCGATCCTAGTGCTGATGGGGGTGCTGGCGCTCGTCACGCAGGCCATCGGCGTCCACACGGTGCTCGGCGCCTTCGTGGCCGGGCTGCTGGTCGGCCAGTCGCCGATCCTGACGCGCCGGATCGACGAGCAGCTGCGCGGCGTCGTGACCGCCCTGTTCGCGCCGATCTTCTTCGGGCTCGCGGGCCTCAGCGCCGACCTGACCATCCTGCGCGACCCGCGCCTGCTGCTCCTCACCCTCGGGCTCATCGCGGTGGCGAGCCTCGGCAAGTTCGCCGGCGCCTTCGCGGGCGGGCTGATCGGGGGCCTGCGGCGGCCGGAATCCCTGGCGCTCGCCTGCGGGATGAACGCCCGCGGCTCGACCGAGGTGATCGTCGCATCGATCGGGCTCGGCATGGGGGCGCTGAGCCAGGACCTGTTCACGATGATCGTCGCGATGGCGCTGATCACCACCCTGGCGATGCCGCCGATGCTGCGCTGGGCCCTCCACCGCCTGCCGCTCGAAGGCGAGGAGAAGGCGCGGCTCGCGCGCGAGGCGGCGGAGGAGACCGGCTTCGTCGCGCGGCTCGAACGCCTGCTCGTCGCCGCCGACGACGGGGCGAAGGGCCGCTTCGCCGCGCGGATCGCCGGCCTCGTCGCCGGCTCGCGCGGCATGCCGGTGACCGTGGTGCGGCTCGGCGAGCCCGCCGAGGAGACCCGTCTCGCGGGCGCGGTGACGGCGGCCGCGGAGGCCGCACGGGGCGAGGAGGCCGCGCCGGTCGAGGTGACCGAGCACGCGAGCCCCACGCCCGCCGCCGAGGCCGTGGGCGAGGAGGCCGCCAAGGGCTACGACCTCCTGATCGTCGGCATCGACCCCACGGTCGCACCGGAAGGCGGCCTTGCCGACGCGGTGGCCGGCGCGGCGGAGCGGTTCGACGGGCCGCTCGCCATCGCGGCCGCCCGCGGCGCGCATCGCGACGACCCGGACGCGCCGCTTGCGATCCTGGCGGTGATCGACGGCACCGAGGCGGCCCGCCGCGGCGCCGAGATCGCCGTTACCCTGGCCCGCGGCGCGAATGCGCCGCTCTGCGTGCTCTTCCTTGCCGACGGCGCCGGCCGGCGCCTGGCCGGGATGCGCCAGGGCGACGCCGCGGCCCTGCGCGAGGTGCTCGATCTCGCCGAGCGGGCCGGGCTGCGGGTACACGCCCATGTCCGGGCGACCCGCTCGCCCGAGCGCGAGATCCTGCGCCAGGCGCGGGCCGGCGACCACGACCTGATCGTGATGGGTGTCACGCGCCGCGCCGGCGAGGCCGCATCGTTCGGCCCCCTCGCCGAGACGGTGCTGGAGGCCTCCGACCGCTCGGTCCTTTTTCTGGCGAGCTGACGATTCAGTTCCGGTCGTCGGGCAGGGGCGGCAGCGGCTGCACGGCGATGCCCTCGTCGACGAGGGCGCGGGCCTCTGTGAGGCTCGCCTCGCCGTAGATCGCCCGCTGCTCGGTCTCGCCGTAATGCATCCGCCGGGCTTCCGTCGCGAAGTTCGACCCGACATGGTCGGCGGAGCGGGCGACCTGCTCGTGCAGGGCGCGGATCATCGCGCGCAGCTGGCGCTCGGGCTCGGAGACCAGACTGACCGGCGTCTCGGCGGGCGCCGGGACGGCGGGGGCGGCCTCCGCCCGGGCCGGCGCGCCGGCCGGGGCCGGCAGCGCCGCGGCGCGGCCGAGGGACGGCGCCATGATCTGCTTGGTGACCTTCGCGCTGTCGCAGAACGGGCAGGTGACGAAGCCGGCCTGCGCCTGGGCGTCGTAGGAATCGCTCGACGGGAACCAGCTCTCGAAGCTGTGGCCGGAATCGCAGGACAGGGCGTAGCGGATCATGGGACCGGATATCGGGGGGCGGGGGCGCCGTTGCGAGGGCGATGCGACGCTTGAGACGCGCCGTGGGGCGAAAATGCGGCCCGGGACGCCTCGTTCGCGACGACACCAAGGACCGGTCCGTCGCCGACGAGGCGGCGGGAACGACGGTCCGGCGTCAGGCGCCGGCCGCCTCCACCACCACCACCGGCCGGGCGTGGCGCAGGGCCGGGATGCGGGCGCGGGCATCCGCGACGAGGGCCATGTCGATCTCGGCCAGGATCACCCCCGGCTCGTTGCCGTCGGCCTCCGCCAGCACCCGGCCCCAGGGATCGACGATGAGGGAGTGGCCGTAGGTCTCGCGCCCGTCCTCGTGCCGGCCGCCTTGCGCGGCCGAGATCATGAACGAGCCGGTCTCGATCGCCCGGGCGCGCTGCAGCACGTGCCAATGCGCCTCGCCGGTCTGGCGGATGAAGGCGGCCGGCGCCGACAGGATCTCGGCCCCGGCCTCGGCCAGCGCCCGGTAGAGGGCGGGAAAGCGCACGTCGTAGCAGATCGCGACGCCGAGCCGGCCCCAGGGCAGGTCGGCGACGACCGCCCGGGCGCCGCCGGTATAGGTGGCGGATTCGCGGTAGCTCTCGCCGTTCGGCAGATCGACGTCGTAGAGGTGGAGCTTGTCGTAGGACGCGGTGATCGCGCCCTCGCGGTCGATCACGAAGGCGCGGTTGGCGACCTTGTCGCCGTTCTTCACCGCGAGCGAACCGACATGCACCACCACCCCGCGCTCGCGGGCGACGTCGCGCAGCGCGCCCAGCGTCGGATCGTCCTCCGGCGCGCGGATCTTCTGGAAGAGGCTCGGCCGGTCGCGCTCGAGCAGCGAGGTCATCTCGGGCGTCTGGACGTAGTGCGCGCCGCGTTCGGCCGCCTCGCGGATCCCCGCCACCGCGGCGTCGCGGTTCAGCGCGGGGTCGCGGCCGGAGCGCATCTGCACGCAGGCGGCGACGAAGCGGGGAGCGGTCATGGGCGGCGGACTCCGGGACGGTCCGGGAAGCTTACGCCGCAAGGCCCCCACACCGCCAGGGGGTCAGCCGGCCGTCAGCCGGCCAGGAGCGGATCGAGGCGGCCGGCGCGGTCGAGGGCGTAGAGGTCGTCACAACCGCCGACATGGGTCTCGCCGACGAAGATCTGCGGCACGCTGGTGCGCCCGCCGGCCTTCCCGACCATCTCGGTGCGGGCGCCGGCCTTGGCCTCGACGTCGATCTCGGTGAACGCCGCGCCCTTCTCCTGGAGCAGCGACTTGGCCGCCGAGCAATAGGGGCACCAGCTGGTGGTGTAGATCGTGACCGGCTGCATCCGACGGCTCGCGCTGCTGGGGGAGGGCCCGATATAGGCGCGGGCGGACCCGCGCGCCAGCGGCGCGTGGACGGCCTGCCTCCGGACGGCCCTGTCAGGCCGCCATCAGCTTCTCGACCTCGGTCACCAGCTCGCGCAGGTGGAAGGGCTTCGACAGGACCTTGGCGTCCTTCGGGGCCTTCGAATCGGGGTTGAGCGCCACCGCGGCGAAGCCGGTGATGAACATCACCTTGATGTCGGGGTCGAGCTCGGTGGCGCGGCGCGCCAGCTCGATGCCGTCCATCTCGGGCATCACGATGTCGGTGAGCAGGAGCTCGAACGGCTCCTCGCGCAGGCGGTTGTAGGCCGAGAGCCCGTTGTCGAACGAGGCCACGTCGTAGCCTGCGTTCTGGAGCGCCTTGGCGAGGAAGCGACGCATGTCGTTGTCGTCTTCCGCGAGGAGGATCTTCATGAACGAAAGTCCCGGATACCGATTCGGAGCGTTCATTCCATAAAGCGGCGTCGTGGTAAACAGAGTGTTGACGCCGCGCCGCCGGGCCGCTCCATCCACGGCGGAATCGTGCCCCGGCGGGGCCGCCCGGCAGTGGACAGGCCCGGGCCGGGGCGCCAGATTAGCCGGATGATGATGGTGCGACCGCGTCCCGCCCCCCGCCCCGGCGCGTCCGGATGAGCCGAGCTTCCCCCGCGAGCCTGTTCGCCCCGCCCTTCCAGGTGGACGAGCCGGAGCGGCAGACCCTGCCGTTCGTCTACAACACGGGCCATTCGGGCGCGGTCTACCCGGCTTCCTTCGTGGCGGCCTCGCGGCTCGACGCGGTGGCCCTGCGCCGCTCGGAGGACGCCTTCGTCGACCGGCTCTACGCGCCCGTCGTGGGCCTCGGCGCCCCGCTGATGCGGGCCGCGTTCCCGCGGGCCTATCTCGACGTCAACCGCGAGCCCTACGAGCTCGATCCGCGGATGTTCGAGGGCCGCCTCCCGCCCTTCGTCAACGTGCGCTCGATGCGGGTGGCCGGGGGCCTCGGCACGGTGCCGCGGGTGGTGGCGGACGGCCAGGAGATCTATCGCGGCCGGCTTCCCGTCGAGGAGGCGCTGGCGCGCATCGAGGAGCTGTACAAGCCCTATCACCGGACCCTGAAGGAGCTGGTGGCCCGCACCGCCCGGACCTTCGGCCACGCGGTCCTGATCGACTGCCACTCGATGCCCTCGACGAGCCTGTCGCGCGACGAGGGCCAGGCGGTCGACGTGGTGCTGGGCGACCGGTTCGGCACCGCCTGCGCGCCCGACCTGATCGATTGCGCGGAAGCCGCGTTCCGCGCCCACGGCCTGCGGGTGGTGCGCAACAAGCCCTATGCGGGCGGCTTCGTCACCGAGCATTACGGCGAGCCGGCGCAAGGCCGCCACGCCCTGCAGATCGAGATCAACCGCGCCCTCTACATGGACGAGCGCAAGCTCCTGCCCCGTCCCGGCTTCGAGGCGCTGTCGCGGGTCCTGACCGCGGTGGCGGAGACCCTGGGCCACGCCGCCCTCGACCTCGGCCCCCGGCGCATCGCCGCCGAGTAGGATCGCCCCCTTCTCCGTCCGACGATCGCCGGGCTGGCGCGGCCGGTCCGATCGGCTAAGCAGGGCGGCGACGCGGCCCCGCGGCTTCCCTCGCGGATCCGGGGCGCGACATTCCTGCGCGACGGCCTTGTGCGAACCCTGGGGAAGCCCGCGATGATCGATCTCCGCCTCCGCCGCAGCGTGCTCTACATGCCGGGCTCGAACCTGCGCGCCCTCGAGAAGGCGCGCAGCCTGCCGGCCGACGCATTGATCCTCGACCTCGAGGACGCGGTCGCCCCGGACGCCAAGGACGTGGCACGCGAGCAGGTCTGCGCCGCGGTGCGCCAGGGCGGCTACGGCGACCGCGAGCTGATCATCCGGGTCAACGCCCCCCAGACCCCGTGGGGCGAGGCGGACCTGCGGGCGGCGATCGAGGCCGGGCCCGACGCGATCTTGATGCCGAAGGTCTCCTCCCCGGCGGTGCTGGAGAACATCGCAGACCGGCTGGAAGCGCTCGACGCGCCGGCCGGCATCAAGATCTGGGCGATGATCGAGACCCCGGCGGCGATCCTCAACATCCAGGCGATCGCGGCGGCGCGGCGCAACCCCGGCACCCGTCTGACCTGCTTCGTGCTGGGCACCAACGACCTCGCCAAGGACACCTGGACGCAGATCGTGCCGGGCCGGGCCCCGATGATGCCCTGGCTCATGACCGCGCTCGCCGGCGCCCGGGCCGAGGGCCTGACGATCCTCGACGGCGTCTACAACAACTTCTCCGACCTCGACGGCTGCCGCGAGGAATGCGAGCAAGCCCGCATCCTCGGCTTCGACGGCAAGACCCTGATCCATCCGAGCCAGGTGGCGCTCGCCAACACCGCCTTCGCCCCGACCGAGGCCGAGGTCGCGGTGGCCCGCACGGTGATCGAGGCGTTCGAGCGGCCCGAGAACGCCAGGCGCGGCGCGATCCAGATCAACGGCCGCATGTTCGAGCGCCAGCACATCCCGATGGCCCGGCGCTCCGTCGCCTGGTCGGAGGCCATCGCCGCCAAGGGACAGTAAGCGACGGCCCTGAGACCGATACCGGCGCGCCCGCCCGGGAACGAGGCAGCGCGCCGGGCTTGACCCACCGGCTTTTGCGGCGCACAAATTCTTAATAGAAGTTAAACGCGCGAGCGTCCGGACCGTCTCGGGACGGCACAGGCTCGGCGCGGCTCCTCCGGCCCGGCCGTCGGCCCGGGCCCGACTCGGCGCCCACGGCCCTCATGGCGCCGCTCCCTCGTCACCCCCGCGATGGAGTTCCCCCCATGCGTTGCGATCCCCCGCCCTTCGAGACCATCTTCCGCATCCCGGGCGAGCACCGCCTCGAGAGCGACGGCATGCTCGGCCGCGGCGGCCGGGTGTTCGGGCTGTCCTGGTTCCATCGGGAATACGACCCGGGCGACCGCCTCGTGGCGCGCTACGAGACCTACGACGAGGTCGGCGCCGACGGCGCGTCGCGCTGCGGCTGGCGCCGCTACGACGAGGCGGGCCGCCTCACCCTGCGGCACGAGGTCGGGATGCGATGGGCCGCCCTGGTCGAGAGCCTGTCGCGCCGCGAGGCCGAGACGGCGCTGCAGCACCCGCAGGGCATCGTGCTCGACGGCGTCCCGGCCTGAGCCGCCGGACCGTCGATACGTCGGAAGCTCCGGCCGTCCCCCGACCGGCGGCTTTCCCTCACCGCGCCGGCTTCTTCGCCGGTTCGGCCGCCGGCGCCGCCGGGGTGATGCTGCCGGTCTGGTTCACCTTGTCGCGCGCCGTGTCGAGGCGCTTGGTCAGGGCGGCGAGGTCGCGCTGCGTGGCGGCGAGCTGTGCCTTGGCCTTCTCGCGGGTCGCTCCCATCTGGGTGATCTCGTCGCGGGCGGCGGCGATCTTGGCCTGGCGGTCGCGCAGCTCGGCCTCGACGTCCTGGAACTGCTTGAAGCGGGCGGCGAGCGCGTCGCGCTGGCCCTCGGTCTCGGCCAGCTGGGCCCGCAGCGCGCTCTTGCCCGACGAGGAGACGCCGTACGCCCCCCAGCCCGACAGGGTGCCGAGACCGAGGATGCCGGCCGCGAGAAGGGCGGGCGTGGGGCGGAACCGCAGGGCGCGCATCGGCAGTCCTCGTCAGATACTCGTAGGGCCGCCGGCGGCGACCGAGGATGTCCCGAACCCGGGAACACGACTGTCCGCAACGATGACGGATCTTCGTTAACGCCGCCTTGCGCGACGGCCGGCCCGGAAACCTTGACAGACGGTTACCCCCACCCCCGCCACGGCCGGGAAACCACCGGCCGAAGCCTTAACCTCCCAGTCGTTAGGCCTTGTCATGTTAGACCAAGGCCGAGGGCGCCGGGAGGGCGAACCTGCGATGATGGGGCTGCTCGCCCGCTTCCGATCCGACCGCCGCGGCGCCATCGCGGTGATCATGGCGCTGACGATGATCCCGGTGCTCTTCCTGGTCGGGGCGGGGATCGACTACGCCCGTGCCGCCGCGGTCCGGGCGAAGCTCCAGACCGCCACCGACGCGGCGGTGCTGGCGGTGATCCGCGAGGCGCCGACCCTGGCGTCCGAGGCCGCGTTCCAGGCCCGCGCCCGGGCCTTCTTCGACGCGAGCTTCCCGCCCCAGACCGGCGTGACGGTGACCGGCTTCACCCCGGCCCGGGCGGGCACGCAGGTGACGGTCAGCGCCACCGCCCAGGTGGAGATGACCCTCGGGCGCCTGATGCACCCGGGCCCGCTCGTGGTCGGCGGCACGTCGCAGGCGATGTCGGGCGGCCGGTCGCTCGAGGTGGCGCTGGTGCTCGACAACACCGGCTCGATGAACGACGCCGGCAAGCTGCCGGCCCTGAAGCAGGCGGCCAAGGATTTCCTCGCCTACCTCGACAAGGTCGTGGCCACCCGTGCGGATGCCAAGGTCGCCCTGGTCCCGTTCTCGACGCAGGTGAACCTCGGCACCGCCGTCACGAGCGCCGGCTGGCTCAGCTACGCCAAGCTCGGCACCGTCGGCCCGGCGAGCTGGCAGGGCTGCATCGCCGACCGCGACCAGCCCTACGACGTCCAGGCCCCGAGCACCGAGCCGTCCGGCGCCGCCGCCTACCCGGCCGACCGCTGCGCCTCGCTCCAGAACGGCAAGCCGACCCTGGCGGCGATCCGCCCCCTCGGCACCGATTACGGGACGCTCAACGCCGCCATCGACGCGATGAGCGCGGGCGGCGCCACCAACGTCACCATCGGGGTCGCGTGGGGCCTCGAGGCGCTCACGCCCTACGGGCCGCTCGCCAGCGCGGCGAGCCTCGCCGACGGCCGGGTCACGAAGGTCATGATCGTGCTCACCGACGGGCTGAACACGCAGAACCGCTGGAAGATCGCCTGCACGGGCAACTTCCTGTACGATCTCCTCGCCCTCCCCGGCTGCGTCGACGACAGCGTCATCGACGCCCGCACGCTCAGCGCCTGCACGGCCGCCAAGACCGCCGGCATCGTCATCTACACGGTGCGGGTGATCGACGGGAATGCCGACATGCTACGGTCCTGCGCGAGCAAGGACGGGTTCTTCTACAACGTGATCACCGCCGACGACCTGAAGCCGGCCTTCCAGAGCATCGGCCGCTCAATCGCGCAGTTCCGACTGACGCAGTAAGGCCGGCCCCTTCCCGCGCAAGCCCCGCGGGACGCCCGACCCGTTGACTCTTGCGTTGCGTTGCAGCATCGTGATTGCTGCGTCGCACAAATTCGATCGGGCGGCGCGCATAGCGACAAGCCGGAGCCCACGCCCGTGAGCAGCACCCAGAAGCCCTTCGAGATCCCGTCCGAGATGCGCGACTTCGCCGAGAAGGGCGTGCAGAACGCCCGCACCGCGTTCGGCACCTTCCTGGGCTCCGCCCGCAAGCTCGCCGAGACCGTGCAGACCTCGACCCAGACCTCGCAGACCGGCATGGGCACCGCCGTCGCCCGCGGCTTCGACTACACCGAGCAGCACGCCACCGCGACCTTCGACCTCGCCGAGAAGCTCGTGCGCACCCGCGACGTCAAGGAGGCCCTGGAGCTGCAGGGCGAGTACATGCGCAACCAGATGAGCGCGCTGCAGACCCAGGCGAAGGAGTTCGCCACCCTGTCCGAGTCGATCAAGGCCGACATGACCAAGGCCCAGGCCAAGGCCTGAGACCGAGGGCTCGGACCGATGTCCGAGGCCGGGGCCTGACGCCCCGCGGGTGAGGCCCCGGCCTCACCCCGCACCCCCGGCGAATCGGGCCCCGCGCCGCCGCCCGCCCGGGAAGCCCGCGGCCGGGCGCGCTCGCCCCGATCGCCGCGGCGATCCGCCAAAGCCGATCCGACAGGTCCCTCCGACACGTCGATCCGGATCCGCCGGTGCCCCGGACGAGCCTGCCGGCGCGCCGGTTGCCGCGCGTTCGCCCCCCGCATCGGGTCGAGGGCGGCGCGTCCGCTACCCCGAGGAGGCCGAGCCATGACCACGCGCCGCAGCGACAAGACCCGCAAGCCGCCCCGCCGCCCGCCCGTCCGGACGGCCGCGCGGACGAATGGTGCATCCCAGTCCGTCCAGGGCGAGACCGCCCCGGTCGACGCCGTCGCGGCGGCTTCCGCCCCCGAGGCGATCGAGACGGCTTCCGAGACCGTGGCCGAGACGGCCGCCACCGCCGAGACCGTGCTTGCCGATCAGGCCGAGCCGGCCCGCGCCCAAGAGGTTTCGGCCCAAGAGGAGTTGGTCCAAGAGGAGCCGGTCCAGGAGGCCGCGCCCGAGCCTGTCGCCGAGCCGGAACCGGCCGGGGCCGACGACGTGATCCCCGCCGAACCCGTCGCCGAGACGGCCGAGGCTCCGACGACCGCGTCCGACGAGGTGCCGGCCGACGTCGAGGCGGCCCGGGAAGACGCCGTCGCGCAAGGCGAGGCCATCGCCCGGGATACGGTGACCCAGGATGTCGGGGCCCAGGATGTCGAGGCCAAGAACCTCGCGACCGACGCAGCGGCCGGGCCCGAGCCGGTCGCTGCGTCGCAGGACGCGCCGGTGATCCCGGCCGCCGCGCCGGCCTCGGCCGCCGAGGCCCCCGGGCGGACCGGCGCGGCGCAGGAGCCGCCGCTGGCCGCCATGCAGGGCTTCATCGAGATCAACGGCCGGCTGATGGCGTTCTTCCAGGGCGAGGGCCAGGCCGCCGTGGCGTTCTGGAAGGCGGCCCTGACCGTCCGCTCGCCGGGCGACCTGGCGCAGCTCCAGGCCGCCGAGATGAGCCGGGCGCTCGACGCCGCCCTCGCCTGCTGGACCGACCTCGCCCGCCGCATGGGCCGCCTGGCGAGCGCGGTGCCGCCGCGGTCCCGCGCCGCCTGAGCGCGCTTCCGGCCGGCATCCCCGATGCCGGCCGCCCCGTCCGGGCCGCGACGGCCCGGACCGCGAACCGCAACCGCAGAAGGAGACCGGGATGTTCGACGCTTGGTACGCGACCGCGATGCTCGCGATGGAATCCCAGAAGGTCATCGAGCTGCGCATGATGAAGCTCGCCTGGGGCGGCGTCGCCGGCCAGGTCGAGGCGCAGCGGATGGTGAGCGAGAAGATCGGGGCCGCCCTCGAGGCGACCGGTACGCTCTTGGGCGGCGGCACGCCGGAGGCGGTGATCGACCGCTACCGCGAGCATGTCCGCAACAACGTCGCGCGCCTCTCGGCGCCGGCCGGCGACCAGCCAGCCGGCCACTGACGGCCGCGCGGGCAGGCCCCGCGCCCCGTTCCCGGGCCCGACGGCCCCCCGGACGCCCCAACGGACGACCGCGCGCGGGCGCCCTCGCCTCACGCCACGCTTGACCCTGCGGCGCGCCGCTTCCATCTCGGGCCGGCCGGGGCGCGACGGATTCGCGTGAGGGACGGGTTGCCGCACAGATGCCGATCCAACGCCGGGCCGCCATCACCCTGGCCGTGCTCGCCCTGCTGGTCTTCCTGCTCTACCAGCTGCGCGACGTGCTGCTGCCCTTCGTGGCGGGCGCGGCCCTGGCCTACGCCCTCGATCCCGTTGCCGACCGGCTGGAGCGCCTCGGTCTCGGGCGGCTCGCCGCGACGCTGCTCATCCTCGCGGGCTTCGTCTGCGGGCTGATCCTGACGCTGATTCTGGTGGTGCCGCTCGCCGCCAACCAGATCGCCGCCCTCGTCGCCTCGCTGCCGGCGATGATCGCGAAGCTCCAGGCGATCATCGCCGAGCGGGCCGGCCCGCTGATCGAACGGGCCGGCGGCGCCGGCGCGTTCCAGGAGCTGCAATCCTCCGTCGGCAACCTGACCGGGCAGGCGGTGGCCTGGCTCCTCGGCTTCCTGCGCTCGCTGTGGTCGGGCAGCCAGGCGGTGGTCGGCATCGTCTCGCTGCTCGTGGTGACGCCCGTGGTGGCGTTCTATCTCCTGGTCGACTGGGACCGGATGATCGCCACCCTCGACCGCTGGGTGCCGCCGCGACACCGCGACACCGCCCGCACCCTCGGCCGCGAGATCGACGGGGCGATCACCGCCTTCATCCGCGGCCAGACCCTGGTCTGCCTCCTGCTCGGCACCTTCTACGCCGTCGGCCTGTGGTGCGTCGGACTCAATTTCGGCGTGCTGATCGGCCTGATCTCGGGTCTCCTGACCTTCATCCCGTATGTCGGCTCGCTCACCGGCTTCCTGCTCTCCACCGGCGTCGCCCTGGTGCAGTTCTCCCCCGACTGGGTCTCGGTGGTGCTGACGGTCGGGGTCTTCCTGGTCGGGCAGTTCCTCGAGGGCAACGTGCTCCAGCCCAAGCTCGTCGGCGACGCGGTGCGGCTGCACCCGGTCTGGCTGATGTTCGCGCTCCTCGCCTTCGGCTCGCTGTTCGGCTTCCTCGGGCTGCTGCTCGCGGTGCCGGTGGCGGCGGCGATCGGCGTGGTCGCGCGCTTCGGGGTGAAGCGCTATCTGGAAAGCCGCCTCTACCACGACGGCACGCCGATCCTGGCCGCCGACGCGACGGTGGCGAGGGTCGCGGCCGCCGAGGCCGCCCCGCCCGCCCTCTCCAAGCCGTGAACCCGCGAGATCTCCCGCCCCGCATGCCAGACCAGCCGCGCCAGCTCGCCCTCGACCTGCCGGTCGACGCCCGCTTCGGCTCCGAGGACTTCCTGGTCAGCCCGTCGAACGAGACGGCCTACGCCCGGATCGAGGCCTGGCCCGACTGGCCGGACCGGGTGCTCGTGCTCACCGGCCCGCCGGGCAGCGGCAAGAGCCACCTGGCGGCGATCTTCGCCGAGCGCGCCGGCGCCCTCGTCCTGCCGGTCGCCGCCGTGACCGCGGCGGCGGTGCCGGAGATCGCCGGGGCCGACGCCCTGGTGATCGAGGATGCCGACCGCGAGGCGGGCCGCGACGAGGCCGCCCTGTTCCACCTCCTCAACCTCGTGCGCGAGCGGGGCCTCAGCGTCGTGGTGACGGGCTCGGGCCCGGTCGAGGCCTGGGGCCTCGCCACCCCGGACCTGCGCTCGCGCCTGCGGCTCGCCCCCGGCGTCGCCCTCGACCCGCCGGACGAGGCGCTGCTCAAGGTCGTACTGGTCAAGCTGTTCCTCGACCGCCAGCTCGTCGTCGACACCAGCGTGGTCGACGCCCTGGCTCTACGCCTCGACCGCTCGCTCGCCCGCGCCCGGGACGTGGTGGCGGTCCTCGACCGCGAGGGCCTGAGCCGGCGCCGGCGCATCACCCGACCGCTCGCCCTCGCAACGCTGGCAGCCCTGGAGGGCGAGGTGCCGGAGGACGGCGAGGAGGACGAGGAATAGGGCAGACCGCCGCACCGTTCACGCAATTGTCAAAGTGTCCTGTCACCGGGAAGGGCTCGAAGCCCTGACCCGGCATCCATCCCGTCAAGGAGGTACCATCGTGTCGGACACCGCAGCCGGAGCCAGTGCCATCCCGGTCCTCGACGAGACCGAGGCGACGCCTGCGACGAACGGAGATGTCCGCCACGAGGCGAGGGAAGGGCTGACCGCCCCCGACGCCGTGCGGGTGGCCGACGAGGCGCAGGCGGCGCAGGAGGCGGCCCGCCTGGCCAAGGCCGAGGCGGTCGAGGCCGGCCTGGCGCTGCGCCACGAGCCCGGGCGCTTCGTCAACCGCGAATTGTCCTGGCTGCAGTTCAACCGTCGGGTTCTGGAGGAGGCCTCGAATACCGGCCACCCGCTGCTGGAGCAGCTGCGCTTCCTGTCGATCTCGGCCAACAACCTCGACGAGTTCTTCATGGTGCGGGTCGCCGGCCTGCACGACCAGGTCCGCGCCGGCCTCACCGCGCCGTCCGCCGACGGCCTCTCCCCGGCCGAGCAGCTCGCCCGCATCGACGCCGAGGTCACCGGCCTCGCCCGCGACCAGCAGGGCCGCTGGCGCGAGCTGCGCGAGGCGCTCCACCACGAGGGCATCGACCTCGTCGAGGCGATGGACCTGTCGGCGGAAGAGGCGGCCTGGCTGGAAGACTACTTCCTCCAGCACATCTTCCCGGTGCTGACGCCGCTCGCCATCGATCCGGCCCATCCCTTTCCGTTCATCCCGAATCTCGGCTCGACCATCGCGCTCACCCTGGTGCGGCCGCGGGACGCCCGGGCGCTGCGGGCGCTGATCCGCCTGCCCTCGATCATCGACCGCTTCGTGCGCCTGCCCGATCTCGGCCAGACCGGCACCGCCCGGTTCATCGCCATCGAGCAGGTGATCGTGCTGTTCACGAGCCGCCTCTTCCCGGGCTACCTGGTCAAGGGCCAGGGCGGCTTCCGGGTGGTTCGCGATTCCGACCTCGAGATCGAGGAGGAGGCCGAGGACCTGGTGCGGCACTTCGAGACGGCGCTGAAGCAGCGCCGCCGCGGCGTGGTGATCCGGCTCGAGGTCGTCGCGACCATGCCGGAGGATCTGCGCACCTTCGTGGCCGACGAACTCGAGATCGCCGCCGACGCCGTGTTCGTGGTCGAGGGGATGCTCGCCCTCAACGAGTTGTCGCAGATCGTCGGGATCGACCGGCCGGACCTGAAGTTCAAGCCCTACAACCCGCGCTTCCCCGAGCGCATCCGCGAGAGCGGCGGCGATTGCTTCGCGGCGATCCGCCAGAAGGACTTCATCGTCCACCATCCCTACGAGTCGTTCGACTCGGTGGTGCAGTTCCTGTCGCAGGCCGCCCGCGACCCGAACGTGGTGGCGATCAAGCAGACGCTCTACCGCACCTCGTCGAACTCCCCGATCGTCGCGGCGCTCGCCGAGGCGGCGGAAGCCGGCAAGTCGGTGACGGCCCTCGTCGAGCTGAAGGCGCGCTTCGACGAGGAGGCCAACATCCGCTGGGCGCGCAACCTCGAGAAGGCCGGCGCCCAGGTGGTGTTCGGCTTCATCGAGCTGAAGACCCACGCCAAGCTCTCGATGGTGGTGCGCCGCGAGGGCGACCGCCTGGTGAGCTACTGCCACGTCGGCACCGGCAACTACCACCCGATCACGGCGCGCATCTACACCGACCTGTCGTTCTTCACCGCCGACCCGGTGATCGGCCGCGACGTCTCGCGGATCTTCAACTTCATCACCGGCTACGCCGAGCCGGCGGAGCTGGAGCGGATGGCGGTCTCGCCGCTGACCCTGAAGGCGCGCCTCCTCGAGCACATCGCCGAGGAGATCGCGCACGCCAAGGCCGGCCGCCCGGCGGCGATCTGGATCAAGTGCAACTCGCTCGTCGACACCCAGATCATCGACGCGCTCTACGACGCCAGCGCCGCCGGCGTGCCGATCGACTGCGTGGTGCGGGGCATCTGCTGCCTGCGTCCCGGCGTGCCGGGCCTGTCGGAGAACATCCGGGTCAAGTCGATCGTCGGGCGCTTCCTGGAGCACGGCCGGGTCTACGCCTTCGGCAACGGCGCCGGGCTGCCCCACCCCAAGGCCCGGGTCTACATCTCGTCGGCGGACCTGATGAGCCGCAACCTCGATCGTCGGGTGGAGGCAATGCTGCCGATCCTCAACCCGACCGTGCACCAGCAGGTGCTCGACCAGATCATGATGGCGAATCTCCTCGACAACCAGCAGAGCTGGCGTGTACTGGCGTCGGGCGCGAGCGAGCGGATCGAGCCCGCAGAGGGCGAGGAGCCCTTCAACGCGCATAAATATTTCATGACCAACCCGAGCCTGTCGGGGCGCGGGAAGGCATCGAAGAAATCGAGTCCGCGCGCGCTCAGCCGGCGCGCCCAGCGCGCCTGACGCGGCCGCCGGGGCCGGTCCCCGGGGCCGTCCGTCCGGCGGCGCTCCCGTCATGAGGACCTGGATGGGCCTGGATCAGACCGCCCTCAACGAAGCCGCGCTCGCCCGGATCGAGCCCGGCGCCCCCGTCGCGATCATTGACATCGGCTCGAACTCCGTCCGGCTGGTCGCCTATTCGGGCATCAGCCGGGCGCCGACGCCGCTCTACAACGAGAAGGTCCTGTGCGGCCTCGGCCGCAACGTGCTGACCACCGGCCGCCTCAACGAGGAGGCGGTGCGCCGCGCCCTCCAGGCGCTCGCCCGCTTCCGGGTGCTGTGCGAGGCGATGCATGTCGGCCAGGTCTTCGTGCTCGCCACCGCCGCCGCCCGCGACGCCGAGAACGGCCCGGCCTTCCTGGAGGCAGCCGCGGCCGCCTGCGGCCACCCGATCGAGCTGCTGTCGGGCCGGCGCGAGGCGGAGCTCTCGGCCTACGGCATCATCTCGGGCTTCCACGCGCCGGACGGCGTCGTCGGCGATCTCGGCGGCGGCAGCCTGGAGCTCGTCGACCTGCGCGGCTCGGCGGTCGGCAGCGGCGTGACCATGCCGCTCGGCGGCCTGGCGCTGCAGGACCTCAGCGGCGGCTCGCTGAAGAAGGCCCGCAAGATCGCCGCCGAAGCCCTCAAGAAGGCGGGCCCGCAGCTCGACACCCTGAAGGGCCGCACCTTCTACGCCGTCGGCGGCACCTGGCGGGCGCTCGCCCGCCTTCACCAGGCGGCGCGGGACTACCGCCTGCACGTCATGCACGGCTACGCCATCGAGCCGAACGACGAGCTGTCGTTCCTGCAGGTCGTCGAGCAGTCCGAGGCCGCGACGCTCGCCGCCGTCGAGAGCGTGTCGGAAGCCCGCCGGCCGCTTCTCGCCTACGGGGCGGTGGTGCTGGAAGAGGTGATCCGCTCGGGGAAGCCGCGCGAGATCGCGATCTCGGCCACCGGCGTGCGCGAGGGCCTGCTCTACGAAAAGCTCGACGACGCGGCGCGTGCCCGCGACCCGCTGCTGCTCGCCGCCGCCGAGCTCAACCGCCTGCGCTGCCGCAGCCCCGGCCACGGCCCCGAACTCCAGGCCTGGACCGACGCCTTCATGGCGAGCCTGTCGACGCCGGAGACCGCCGACGAGCGCCGGTTGCGCCACGCCGCCTGTCTGCTGGCCGATGTCGGCTGGCGTACCCATCCCGACTATCGCGGCGAGCAGAGCCTCAACGTCATCGCCCACGCCTCCTTCGTGGGCATCGACCATCCGGGCCGGGCCTATCTCGCCGTGGCGGTGTTCTTCCGCCACGAGGGCGTCGCCCCCGAGAAGGCGAGCCCGCTGCTGCGCCAGCTCGCCGGCCCGCGGCTGTTCGAGCAGGCACGGCTGCTGGGTGCGGTCCTGCGCGTCGCCTTCCCGGTCTCGGTGGCGATGGAGGGCATCCTGCCGCGCACGCCGCTCGCCATGCGCGACGGCGTGATCGTCCTCACCCTGCCGCAGGACCTGAAGGACCTCGCCAGCGACCGCCTGTCGAACCGCCTGCGCGGCCTCGGGCGGCTGCTCGGGGTCGAGGCGCGGATCGAGATCGCGGCGTGAGCGGGTGCCCGGGCGCGAGACCGCCCGGGCCTCGCCTTACCCGACGAGGAGCGGCACCTGCCCGGCCTCGCGGGGGAGCGCGCCGGTGAGGCGCGGATCGGGCGCCACCTCGATCGCCCGCGCGTAGGGGCGAAAGCCCGAGCGCTGGTAGAACGCCACCGCACCCGGATGGTCGAGGGTGCAGGTATGGACCCAGAACCGGCGGATCGGCTCCGCGAAGGCCCGGCGCACCGCCTCGTCCATCAGCCGCCGGCCGCGCCCGCTGCCGACCGCGTCCGGGACGAGGCCGAAATAGGCGAGGTTCACTTCGCCGGGCGTCCTCCGGTCGAGTTCGAGGAGGCCGACGTCGCGCCCGTCCTCGGTCAGCGCCAGGGCCTCCACCTCCGGGTCGCCGAGGATCGCCGTCAGGGCCTCGTCCGTCATGCCGGCGCGGCCGAACCACAGCCAGGGCGTACCGATCGCCGCGTAGAGGGCCCGGTAGCGGGCGAGGTCGGCACCGATCGGCGAGAGCGGCAGTGGCTCTCGCTCCGCCCCGGGGCGCGATGGCGGCGCCGTCATCTCCAGGTAGGTCACCACCGCGGCGACGTGGGTCGGCGGGATCGGGGTGTGGCCGTCGAGGCGCAGGCGGGGATCGTCGGTCGGGGCGTCGCTCACGGCGGGGGCGTCTCCTGTCGCGGATACAGGGAGGGGGCGGACCCGTTTCCCTTGTGTCAAGCTTTCTCGTGCGAGGCTGGCGCAGGGCAGCGATTCGCTCCGGCGAGGCTGGGCGAACCGGGCTCGGCCGTTAGGTGACCCGGGACTCGATCGCGGCCCCGGGTGGCGGACCGCCCATCGCATCGTCGAAGAAGGCACGGGCATGCACGAGGCACAGGCGCGGGATCGACGCCGCTTCACCGTCGTCACCGAGCCCCGGGCCCGGATCTCGCACCGCCTGATCGAGCGCCGCGACGGTCCGGCCCTCGAATGGATCGAGGCCGAGCCGGCGGGCGAGCCCCGCGGCGCCCCCCTGCTCTTCGTCCACGGCGCCTTCGGCGGCGCCTGGATGTTCGAGGAGATCTTTCTGCCCCACCTCGCCCGGCGCGGCCGCCGCGCCGCCGCGGTGAGCCTGCGCGGCCACGGCCGCAGCCAGGGCGGGCGGCAACTGCGCGATGCCACCCTGTCCGACTACCTCGCCGACGTGAGCCTGGCTCTGGCGCAATGGGGCGAGCCGCCGGTGCTCGTCGGGCATTCCCTCGGCGGGCTGCTGGCCCAGCGGCTGCTGGGCCGGGTGCCGCTGCGCGGCCTCGTGCTGATGGCGTCCCTGCCGCCGGAGGGTCTCGGCGTGGTCGGCCCGCGCATCGCCATGACGGATGCGGGCTTCTGGGTCGAGGCGCTTGCGGGCTCGCTGCTGCCGGGCCGCGAGCCCGCGGTGGCGCTCGCCCGGCACTGGCTGTTCTCAGAAGGATTGCCGCTGGAGCGCGCCCAGAACTACGCCGCCCGGATGTCGGCCGAGAGCCCGACGGCGCTGGCCGAGGCGCATTGGCCGATGCTGCCGCTCTCGGCGGCCTTCGCGGGCGTGCCGTCGCTGGTCCTCGGCGGCGCCGACGACCGGATGATCTGGCCGGCGACGACCTGGCGCACGGCGCTCTACCACGGGGCCGAGCACCGCTCGGTGCCGGGCATCGCCCACTTCCTGCAGCTCGATCTCGGCTCGGAGGGCGTCGCCCGCCTGCTGCTCGACTGGCTCGACGCACGCGGCATCTGAGCGAAGCCGCTTTCCTCATCGCGAAGCGATCAATCGGAAAGCGTATGACGCCGGCGGCGGACCGATGCCGCCGCGGGACCGGCACGAAACCGTCACGATCCCATGAAAGGAGGGGCCGTCGGCGCGGCGCCGTTCTTGCGGTCCTCCGCAGGGTCGGGCAGAAGCGCGCGCGAGAATGGGGACGCGACGGGACCGCGATGAAGAAGATCAAGGATTTCATCTGGCCGGTCATCGGCCTCGGGGCCGTCGTGGTCTCCGTCTATCTGCTGTGGCACCTGCTGAAGGGCCTGTCCTTCGCCGACGTGAAGGCGAGCCTCGCGGCGATCCCGCCGCACCGCTACGCGCTCGCCGTCCTCTCGACCCTGGTCGCCTACGCGGCTTTGGCCTGGTACGACCGGATCGCGCTCCTGCATCTCGGCGTGAAGGGCATCTCCTGGCTCTTCGTCTCGGTCTGCTCCTTCACCACCTACGCGCTGTCGCACAACATCGGCGCCTCGGTGTTCTCCGGCGCGGTGGTGCGCTACCGCGCCTACACGTCGAAGGGCCTCTCCACCGCCCAGGTGGCGGTGCTGGTGGCGCTCTGCTCCTTCACCTTCGGCCTCGGCACGGCATTCCTCGGCGGCCTGGTGCTGGTGCTCGAGCCCGAGCTCCTGCAGCGCGTGGCGAGCCTGCTGCCGCCGGTGCTGGCGAGCCCGACCACCGCCCGCCTCGTCGGCTTCGGGCTCCTCGGCTTCGTGGCGCTCTACGTCATCGGCTCGATCCTGCACTTCCGGCCGCTGCACATCCGCTCGTTCAAGATCGAGTATCCGCGCCCCAACATCATGGGCCGCCAGCTGATCGCCGCCCCGCTCGAGCTCTTGGGCGCCGCCGGCATCATCTACTTCGCCCTGCCGGAGGCCGGGAACCCGGGCTTCCTCGTGGTGCTGGCGGTGTTCCTCGCCTCGTTCTCGGTCGCGCTGGTCTCCAACGCCCCGGGCGGCATCGGGGTGTTCGAACTCGTCTTCATCACGGCGATGCCGGACCTGCCGAAGACCGACGTGCTCGCCGCCGTCCTGATCTTCCGCCTGTTCTACCTGCTGGTGCCCTTCGCCCTGGCGATCGGCGTGGTGCTGCTGTTCGAGCGCGGCCGCCTCGCCGACGCCCTGAGCAGCAAGGCGAAATCGCCCCCGAACGTGCCGCCGCCGCCGGTCGACGGCCCCGGCATCACCCCGGACCTGCGCGACGTCCAGGGCCGCGACCTGAAGGTGCGCAAGGCGGTATGACCCGCACCCGCCTGCGCCGCGCCGGGCTCGGTCTCCGCGCCCTGCTCGGCCTGCCGGCGGGCGGCTTCCTGATCCCGTACCGGCATGCCGGTGCGGCACGGGCGGAGGGCTACCCGGCCCTCCGCCCGCTCTTTTGCGAGGCCGAGCCGGCCTTCCGGTCCGTGCTGGCCGAGATCGAGGCGCTTGCCCCGGACCTCGCCCGCATCGCGCAAGGCGGCCCCGGCCTCGTCGGCGAGCGGCCGGCGCGCTTCGCCCAGGACTGGTTCCCCCGCCTCGACGCCGCCGCCGCCTACGCCCTGGTGCGGCGCGAGCGGCCGGCACGCATCGTCGAGATCGGCTCGGGCCATTCGACCCGCTTCCTCGCGCAGGCCGTCCGCGACGGCAGCCTTACGACCGCGATCACCTGCATCGATCCCGCGCCCCGGGCGCCGCTCTCGGGCCTCGGCCTGCGCCACGAGGCGCGGCTGTTCGGACCGGCGGACGCGGAAGAAGCGGCCGGGCTCGACCCCGGCGACATGCTGTTCATCGATTCGAGCCACGTCGCGATGCCGGGCACCGACGTCGACCGGCTGATCCTCGACGTGCTGCCGCGCCTGCGCTCCGGCGTGATCGTGCACCTGCACGACATCTTCCTGCCGGACGCCTACCCGGCCTCCTGGGCCTGGCGCGGCTACAACGAGCAATTGCTGGTCGGCGCGCTGCTCCAGGGCGGCGCCTACGCGCCGCTTTTCGCCAGCCGCTACGTCGCGACCCGGGGCGGCTGGCCCCTCGACGGCGTCCTGGCGCGCCTGCCGCTGCCGGAGGGCGCCTTCGAGACCAGCCTGTGGCTGCGCAAGCGCTGAACCCGGCCGCCGGATCCCTCCGCGAATCCACCTGAAGGACGGGTGTGGATTGCCGGGATGCGTCGAATGCCGCCGATCGAAGAGGGCGGCCGCTTAACGCTTGCCTGAGACGATGACGCCCGTCTGGAACGAGCGGTTTGGGGGCGGAACGATGCGTGCAGGTCTGATGGTCGGGCTGGCCGCCCTCGGGGTCCTCGCCGCCGCGGCCCCCGCGGAGGCCAAGGGCCGGCGCGGCGGCTTCTCCTTCATCACCCGCAGCCATGCCGCTCCCGCGGCCGCCCCCGTCGTAGCCTCCGAGATGCCGCGCCTGCGCACGGCCGCCGCCGACGGGCCGGAGCCGATCACGACCGGCACCACCGCCCCCGTCATCCGGCGCGACGCCGCCCCGGCGCCCGCCCCGAGCCCGGCGCCGGCCAAGCCCTGGTGCACCACCGGCCGGGTGTTCGGCTCGGGCGCCGGGTTCTGCGCCATCAACTGACGGGCTCGCTCGAAGCCCGACCGGCGTCCCCTCCCCGCAGGGCGCGAACGCCCTGGACCAGGGCCGAGACGACCGACAGCCCGGCCAGCGCCGGCATCGCGACCGCCTCCGCCCCCGTCGCGGCGATGCCGAGCGCCCGGCTGCCGAGGAGCCAGGCCAGGAAGGCGATCTGGCAGGCGGTGTTGAGCTTGCCGACGAGGAGCGGCGGGCTCGCCAGCGACCGGCCGGCGAGCCGGGCGAGACCGGCCCCCGCCACCATCACGGCGTCGCGGGCGACGAGCACCGCCGGGAACCAGGCCGGCACGAGCCCGGCGAGCGTCAGGCTCACCAGCACGGCGAGCATCAGGGCCTTGTCGGCGAGCGGATCGAGGATCGCGCCGAGGCGGCTCGCGAGGGCGTAGCGGCGGGCGAGGAACCCGTCGATCCCGTCCGAGATCCCCGCGAGGGCGAAGACCAGGAACGCCGCGCCCCAGGCCTCGCGGGCGATCGCCCAGACGACGACCGGCACCAGGGCGAGGCGGGCGGCGGTGATCAGGTTCGGCAGCGATCGAAACAGGCTCTTCGTCAGCGTCATGGTTCCTCTGGGCTGCCCCGACTCGCGGTCTCGGGCAAGAGCGGCTAAGAGCGGTCGCAGCATGGCAAGGATCGAGGCGAAGGGTCGAGGGATGACGACGGGCGAGCGCCAGAACGGGATGACCTACGCGGAGGCGGGCGTCGACATCGATGCCGGCAACGCCATGGTCGAGGCGATCAAGCCCCTGGTGCGGGCGACCCGCCGGCCGGGAGCGGATGCGGAGATCGGCGGCTTCGGCGGCCTGTTCGACCTGAAGGCCGCGGGCTTCAAGGACCCGATCCTGGTCGCGGCCAACGACGGCGTCGGCACCAAGGTCAAGATCGCGATCGAGACCGGGCGCCATGCCACGATCGGCATCGACCTCGTGGCGATGTGCGTCAACGACATCATCGTGCAGGGCGCCGAACCGCTGTTCTTCCTCGACTACTACGCCACCGGCAAGCTGGTGCCGGGCGTGGGCGCCGACATCGTCAAGGGCATCGCCGAGGGCTGCCGCCAGGCCGGCTGCGCGCTGATCGGCGGCGAGACCGCCGAGATGCCGGGCCTCTACGACGGGTCCGACTACGACCTCGCCGGGTTCTCGGTCGGCGCCGCCGAGCGCGGCGCGCTCCTGCCGGTCGCCGGCATCGCGCCGGGCGACGTGGTGCTGGGCCTGCCCTCCTCGGGCGTGCACTCGAACGGGTTCTCGCTGGTGCGCCGGATCGTGGCGGCCTCCGGCCTCGGCTACGACGCGCCCGCGCCGTTCGCGGCGGGCAAGCGCCTCGGCGAGGCCTTGCTCGAGCCGACCCGCATCTACGTCAAGCCGCTGCTGGCGGCGCTCAAGGCCACCGGCCACGGCGCCATCAAGGCGCTCGCCCACATCACCGGCGGCGGCTTTCCCGACAACCTGCCCCGCGTCCTGCCGGACGGCGTCGGCATCGCGCTCGACCTCGACGCGGTGAGCGTGCCCCCGGTCTTCGGCTGGCTCGCCCGGGAGGGCAACGTCGCCGAGGCCGAGATGCTGCGCACCTTCAACTGCGGCATCGGCATGGTGGTGGTGGTCGATCCGGCGCAAGCCGAGGCGGTCGAGCGGGCGCTCCAGGCGGCCGGCGAGACGTCGGTTCGCCTCGGCCGGATCACCGAGCGGGGCGAGAGCCCGGTGACCTATTCGGGGCGCCTCGCCCTATGAGCGCGCGGGCCAAGGTCGGCATCCTGATCTCGGGCCGCGGCTCCAACATGGCGACGCTGCTCGAGGCCGCGCGGGCGCCGGACTACCCGGCCGAAATCGTCCTCGTCGCCTCGAACCGGCCCGACGCGCCGGGCCTCGCCCGGGCGGCGGAGGCCGGCATCGCCACCGAGGCGGTCGACCACCGGGCCCATCCCGACCGGGCCGCCTTCGAGCGGGCGCTCGACGCGGCCCTGCGCCGCCACGGCGTCGAGTTCCTGGTGCTCGCCGGCTTCATGCGGGTGCTCACGCCCTGGTTCGTCGAGGCCTGGGCCGGGCGGATGCTCAACATCCACCCCTCCCTGCTGCCGCTGTTTCGCGGCACCCACACCCACGCCCAGGCGCTCGCGGCCGGCGTGCGGGTCCACGGCTGCACGGTCCACTTCGTGGTGCCCGAGCTCGATGCCGGCCCGATCGTCGCCCAGGCCGCCGTGCCGGTGCTGCCCGACGACGACGAGGACGCCCTGAGCGCCCGGGTGCTGGTGCAGGAGCACCGGCTCTACCCCGCGGCCCTCGCCCTGGTGGCGAGCGGGCGGGCCCGCCTCGACGGCGACCGGGTGGCGTTCGCGCCGGGCAGCGGTGGCGCCGAGGGCGCGCTGGTGGCGCCGAGCCTCCCGTGACCGGGCCCCGCCCGACCGCGCTTCGCCCGACACGGCGACGCACATCCCTCGGGCGGGATCGTAACCATTTCGAGCCAGGATCGCGCGGCCCGGGGCGGTCCGGCACCGGGCCCAGCGCGTCCTTCCGCTATCCGGGCCGTCCACGCCCGCACGGGTCTTCCGTCCCATGTCCCGAGCGTCTCGCCTCCTCGGCTGGCTGATCCTGGCCGCCATCGTGGCCGCGACCGTCGCGCCGATCGGCTACCGGCCGGTCAGCGGCGCGCCGGTCTCGGTCGAGCGGTTCGGCGCCTTCGCGCTGCTCGGCTTCCTGTTCGCGGTCGGCTATCCGCGTCACCGCTGGCGGGTCCTGCTGCTGACGATCGCGGCTGCGGGCGCCCTTGAGGCGTTCCAGCTCCTCGAACCGACCCGGCACGGCCGGATCGCCGACTTCATGGTGAAGGTCGTCGGCTGCGGCTGCGGCTCGGCGGCCTCGCTCGCCGCCGGACTGGTCTGGCCGCGACTGCAGCCCCGCGACGAAGCGTGAGGAGCGGCGCCCTGGAGGCGCCGCAGCTCGTCGATCCTTCCGCTCAGTTGATGCTGTAGGCGCGCTCGATGACGACGCCGCAGCTCTCGGCGAGGCTGAACGCCATGTCGCGGCTGAGGCCGAAGATCAGCGGCGTCTCGCCGCGATAGAGCGTGTAGCGGCCATCGGGCCGCACGGTGATGCGAACCGGGTCCTGCATCCGATGCTTCCTCCGATGTCCGGCCTCTCGTGACGGGGCCGGATCACGGGCGGCAATGCTAAGCCGATTCGGCCCGGGCGCGAAGAGGCGCGATTCGGGGCCGCGCCGGCGACATCACGGCGACGTCACGGCGACATCACGGCTCTTGCCGCCGCGGTCCGCCGCGGGGCGCCTCCGCGCCGATCGACTGGCGCCACTCGGCGAGGAAGCGGGCGCGCTTGGCCCGGTCCTGCACCGCGAGCAGCACCGGCCCGACGGTGATCGGCCGCAGGATGCCGGCGGTGGCGAGGCTCGGCGGGCCCTCGACGCCGGAGGGCAGCGGGCCGGTGCGGTCGAAGAAGAACGCCTCCTCGCGCGAGACCTTCTGGCCGCGGGCCGACAGCAGGTAGTCCACGAACGCGAAGGCGTCGCCCACCGCCCGGGCGGTGACCGGCACCAGGACGGCGCGGCTGAGCACCAGGGTGTAGTCCCGCGGCACGACGAGCCCGATCCGGGCGCCGCGCCGCATCGCCCGGTAGACGTAGGAGCCGAGCAGGTTGTAGCCGATGACGATCCGCCCGGCCTCGAGGTCGGCGATCAGGTCGCCGGTGCAGCACCGCACCCGCAGATCCGCCCGGCCGAAGGCCTCGACGAGGCGGCCGTAGGTGGCGGCCGCCCGGGCGTCGTAGGCGGCGAACAGGTAGCCGATGCCCGACAGGGTGATGTCGTAGGAGCCGATCCTGCCGGCATAGGCCTCGGGCTTGCGCCGCAGCAGGTCGACGAGGGCGACCCGGCTGTGCGGCACGTCCTCGGGCGGCACGAGGTCGGGCCGGTAGGCGATCACCGCCGGCTCGGTGGTGAAGCCGAACACCTCGTCGCGCCAGGCCGCCCAGTCGGGCTGGCGGGCGGTCTCGAAGGAGCGGTGGGCCCGGGCGCAGCCGTCGTTGGCGAGCTTGATCAGGTGGTCGACCGAGGAGGAGATCACCACGTCGGCGGGGTAGTCGCGCGCCGCCCGGCCCGCGGCGCAGGCCGCCGCCACCTCGCCGAACAGGTCGGCGGTGACGTATTCGTGGTAGACCACGGTCACGTCCGGATAGAGCTGCTGGTAGTCGCGGATCAGCGGCGCCATCGCGTCGGCATCCGCCGCGGCGCGGATCGTCAATACCGTACGCTCGTGCTCGCTCGCCGGGAAGCGGGTCACCTCCTCGGCGCCCGCCGCCCCGGCGGCCAGGAGGACGAGGAACGGGGCGAGGCGCGGGGCCAGCGCCCGGGCGAGGCGGCCGATCATGCCTCCACTCCGTCGGGCAGGGACAGGATCACCGAGAAGCCCCGCTCGGAATGGGTCTCGAAGCGCATCTCGCCGCTATGGGCCGCGGCGACCTCGGCGGCGATCGAGAGGCCGAGGCCGGACCCGACCGCGCCGCCGGCAGCGGCCCGGAACGGCTCGCGCACCCGGGCCCATTCCCCGGTCGGGATGCCGGGCCCGTCATCCTCCACCGCCAGCAGCACCCGGCCGCGCTCGCGCCCGACCCGGACGGTGAGCCGGCGGCGGGCGCCGTGCTTGTAGGCGTTGTGGATCAGGTTCGACACAGCCTCGCGCAGCGCGATCGCGTCGCCCGGGATCGTCACCGCCTCCTCGGGGCCCTCGTAGCCGACATCGACCGCCCGGTCGCCGGGCTGCTGCTGCACCGCCTCGATCAGGGTGCGGCGGGCGAGCCCCGCCACGTCGACCGGGTCGAAGGCGACGGAGCGGGCGCGGTGGATCACCATGGCGTGGTTGAGGAGCTGGTTGGTGAGGTGGCCGAGCTCGGCGGTACGCGCGCGGATGCGGGCGAGCTGGTCGCGCCGGCGCCCCTCGTCGGTCTCGCGCGACAGGAGGTCGAGCTGGGCGGAGAGCGCGGTCAGCGGCGTGCGGATCTGGTGCGCCGCATCCGCGATGAAGCGCTTCATCACCGCGACATGGCCCGACAGCCGGCCCATGAAGTGATCGATCGAAGCGACGAGCAGGTGGATCTCCCGCGGGGCAGCGAGGCCGAGCGGCTGGAGGTCGTTGGGCCCGCGGGCCGCCAGCACGCCTTCGATGGCACGCAACGGCCGCAGGGCGGTACGCACCGCCACCGCGACGGCAACGAGGGCCAGCGCGCTCATCGCCAGCACCATCAGGCTCGCCTTGACGGTGAGCGCCCGGGCGAGCCCATTGCGCGCTTCGCGGGTCTGGGCCACCACCACGACGGCGAAGCCCGCCTTCGCGGCATCCGGCACGTAGCGCCCGGCCACCACCGCCCGCACCGCCTGGCCGCGATGCTCGGCGTCGAGCAGCACGGGTCCCGCCGCGAGGCGGGCCCGGTCCACCGGCACGGCGAGGTCGGCGTCGCCGGTGAGCAGGCCGTCGGCGGGATCGAGCACCTTGTAGAAGATCCGGTCGCGGGGGCTGAGGCCGAGGGTCTCGAAGGCCGAGAACGGCGGGTCGACCGAGATCTCGCGCCCGTCGCTGGCGATGGTCTCGGCGATCTGGAGCGCCGCTCCGACGAGAAGCCGGTCGTAGGCCTCGTCGGCGGCGAGCCGCGCCGAGGCCCAGGCGGCGACGAGGAGCAGCCCGGCGCCGACCGCGAGCACCAGGGCAAGCACCGCGACGAGGCGGGCAAACAGCGAGGAGCCGCGCAGGATCATGCCTCCGGGCCGACGACCTGGTAGCCGAGCCCCCGCAGGGTGCGGATCTCGGCCTCGGCCCCGGCGGCGGCGAGCTTGCGGCGCAGCCGCGCCACGATCTGCTCGACGGCGTTCTCGCTCGATTCCTCGTCGAGGGCGAAGACCCGCTCCAGCAATTCGCCCTTGGGAAAGATCCGGCCCGGCCGCGCCGCCAGGATCTCGATCAGGGTCCATTCGCGCCGCGTCAGGTCGAGGGCCTCGCCCGCCACGCTGGCGCTGCGGGCCTCCCGGTCGAGGCGCAGGTTGCCGAGGATCAGCGCGTTGTCGGCATGCCCGCTGTTGCGGCGCAGGAGGGCACGGACCCGAGCTTCCAGCTCGCGGAAGTCGAACGGCTTCACCAGGTAGTCGTCGGCACCGAGATCGAGCGCACCGACCCGGTCGTCGACCTCCGAGCGGGCGGTAAGCACCAGCACCGGCACCGGCCCGCGGCGCGCCCGCAGCCGCTTGAGGATCGCGAAGCCGTCGAGCCCCGGCAGGTTCACGTCGAGGATCACGAGGTCGTAGGCCTGGACCGCGAGCAGCGCGTCGCCGGCCTCTCCGTCCATCTCCCAGTCGACCGCGTGGCCGAGGGCCCGCAGGCGCACCGCGATGGCCTCGCCGACGTCCCGCGTGTCCTCGACGAGCAGGATGCGCACAAAAGTTCCTCTTCGTCGGGCCGGTGGAGATATCCGTCAGGTCGGCGACAGGTTCGGACCCTACCCCACGCTCCAATGCCCGGCCAAGCGCATGCCGCCAGGAAGCAGGGCCAAGCGACGAAGATCCGGGGAGGCAAAGCCATGAACGCACGTCCGACCATCGTTCCCGAGCCGCTGCTCCAGGTCGAGGGCGTCACGCTCCAGTACAAGACGACCGATCATCTGGTCACCGCGACCTACCGGGTCGATTTCGAGGTGATGCCGGGCGACCGCTACATCCTCCTCGGGCCGTCGGGCTGCGGCAAGTCCACCCTGCTCAAGGCGATCGGCGGCTACATGACCCCCGTCGAGGGCGAGATCAAGCTCAAGGGCCGCAAGGTCACCGAGCCCGGCCCCGACCGGATGATGGTCTTTCAGGAATTCGACCAGCTCCTGCCGTGGAAGACGGTCAAGCAGAACGTCGCCTTCGCGCTGACCGCCAGCGGCCGCGCCACCGGCACGGAGGCCATGGACCGGGCGATGTCCTACATCGAGAAGGTCGGCCTGGCGAAGTTCGCCGATTCCTTCCCCCACATGCTGTCGGGCGGCATGAAGCAGCGCGTCGCCATCGCCCGCGGCATGGCGATGGAACCCGACATCCTGCTGATGGACGAGCCCTTCGCGGCCCTCGACGCGCTGACCCGGCGCAGGATGCAGGACGAGCTCCTGCGCCTGTGGGACGACACCCGGTTCACGGTGCTGTTCGTCACCCACTCGATCGAGGAGGCGATCAAAGTCGGCACCCGCATCCTCCTGCTCTCGCCCCATCCGGGCCAGGTGAAGGCCGAGCTCAACAGCCTGCCGGTCTCGGAACTGGGCACCGCCGCGCAGGGCGCCCTCGAGACCCGCATCAACGACATGCTGTTCGCCTGACAATCACACGATCCGGGAGACACGCCGTGACCGCCACCCTGGCCCCGCTTTCCTCACCACCACTCGCCGCCCCGCCCCTCGCCTCCCCGCCCCTCGCCTCCCCGCCGCTGGCGCAGCGGCCCGAGATCGTGCGCGAGACCTCCGCCTCGGGCGCCGTCAGCGTCGAGCAGCGCCTGTCCTTCGCCGAACTCGCCTACCGCCAGAGCTGGCTGCGCAAGGCCGCCGTCCTCGCGGTGCTGGCGGTGGTCTGGGAGGCCTATGGCCGCTGGCTCGACAACCCGCTGCTGTTCCCGACCTTCTCGGCGACCGTCGAGGCCTTCGCCGCCGCGATTCTCAGCGGCGAGATCCCCACCAAGGCGCTGGTGTCGCTCCAGACCCTCGCCATCGGCTACGGCATCGGCATCGTGCTGGCCGCCCTGCTCACCACGATGGCCATCGGCTCGCGGATCGGCACCGACCTGCTCGAGACGCTGACGGCGATGTTCAACCCGCTGCCGGCGATCGCGCTGCTGCCGCTGGCGCTGATCTGGTTCGGCCTCGGCCAGGGCAGCGTGGTCTTCGTGCTGGTCCACTCGGTGCTGTGGGCGATCGCGCTCAACACCCATGCGGGCTTCCGCTCGGTCTCGAACACGCTGCGGATGGTCGGGCTGAACTACGGCCTGCGCAACCTGTCCCTGGTGCGGGCGATCCTGATCCCGGCGGCCTTCCCGTCGATCCTCACCGGCCTCAAGGTCGGCTGGGCCTTCGCCTGGCGCACGCTGATCGCCGCGGAGCTGGTCTTCGGCGTCTCCTCGGGCTCGGGCGGGCTCGGCTGGTACATCTTCGAGAACCGCAACGCGCTCGAGACCACCAACGTCTTCGCCGGCCTGTTCACCGTGATCATGATCGGCTTGTTCGTCGAGAACGTGATCTTCGCCAACATCGAGAAGAAGACGATCCGCCGCTGGGGCATGCAGCACTAGAGAGCTTCACGATCGCGTTGCAATCGCGAAGCTCTCTAGGTCTTTGATTTCGCCGCATTTTCCACGACGAACCGGCATCCACTTCGTCGGAAAATGCTCTAACGCCCACGCCCCCTGGACCTCCCGCGGCCCAGGGGGCAGAGATGCCCCGCAAGCACCACGGCAAGAACGACGAAAACGGGAGGACCCCATGTTCGCACGCAAGCTCCTCGGCCTCGCCGCCGGCGCCGCCCTGGCGCTCACGATGGGCCTCGGCCCGCTCCGCGCCGAAGTGTCGGAGATCCGCATCTCGAAGGGCTACGGCGTCCTCTACCTGCCGCTCTTCGTGATGCAGGAGAAGAAGTTCCTCGAGTCCCAGGCCGCCAAGGCGGGGCTCGGCGACGTCAAGGTGACCTGGCTGACGCTCGACGGCGGCAACGTCATCAACGATGCGATGATCGCCGGTTCGCTCGACATCGCCGGCACCGGCGCGCCGGGCTTCCTGGCGCTGTGGTCGAAGGGCCGCGGCAGCCCGAAGACCGAGGTGATCGGCGTCTCGGGCATGTCGGCCACCGCCCTCGACCTCAACGTCAACAAGCCGGAGATCAAGTCGCTCGCCGACTTCACCCCGAAGGACAAGATCGCGATCCCCGGCATCAAGACCTCGCTCGCCGCGGTGGTGCTGCAGATGGCGGTCGCCAAGCAGTTCGGGCCGGAGAACTACACCAAGCTCGATTCGAGCACCGTCGGCCTGCCCCACCCCGAGGCGGTCGCCGCGCTGCTGTCCGGCCGGACCGAGATCGTCGGCCACTTCGCCTCGCCGCCCTTCACCAACGTCGAGCGGGCCGACCCGAAGGTCCGCACGATCCTCAAGGCGTCGCAGATCTTCGGCAACATCACCCTCGACGTGGTGTTCGCGCTCAAGCGCTTCACCGAGGCGAACCCGAAGACGACCCTGGCCTTCCTGGCCGCCCTCGACGAGGCCTGCGACTTCATCACCACCAACAAGGCCGAGACCGCCGAGATCTTCGCCCGCGCCTCGAAGGTGAAGGTGTCGCCCCAGGAGGTCGCCCAGATCCTCGACGATCCCGACAGCAAGTTCTCGGCGACCCCGCACGGCATCATGGAGTTCGTCACCTTCATGAACCGGGCCGGCATCATGAAGACCAAGCCCGCCACCTGGCAGGACCTGTTCATCCCGGCCCTGCGCGAGCGCGCCGGCAGCTGAGGCCCGCCGTCCCGGCCCCTCCGGGCGAGGACGGAATATTTTCACAACGGAGCCCCGCCGCGCCCCCGCGCGACGGGGTTTTTTAACCGACCGTTAAGCCTGTCCGCCCGTGATGGCGGCCATGCCGACTCACGCGACGACCGCTTCGCCGACCCTCGACCCGCTCGGGGATGCCCGGGATCTCCAGGCCAGCATCGCGGCCCTGCGCCTTCTCCTGAAGGCCCAGGGCCGCCAGTTCGAGGCGATCGAGCGCCGCCTCTCCCCGCCCGGCAACCCGGCCGAGACGGGGGCGCGGCGGCTGCGCGCCCTGAAGACCGGCAGGGCCTGATCCGGACAGCGATTCAACCTCGAACTGCAATCTCGCGAGTCGCGCACGCAGGTGACCAAGCCGTAACCGTGATCGACTCGCGGATGGACCGCGCCCTCCCGCTCAGCGTTATCCAGTTGACAGTGAGAGGAGAGGAAGCGTGGACACCTGCAGCGGGACGCCCGTCAGCCTGACCCTGGGTCGACACAGGATCGAGGGCGTCCTGCGGGCCGTGGGCGAGACCGTCGACATGCCCGCCGAGGCGGGCCATCCGGCGCGCCGGCTGCGCAACCTGATCCTCGATTTCGGGCCGGCCTGCGCCCCGGTCGAGGTCTGGCTGGCCGAGCCGCCGCAGCCGGGCCCGGCCGTCGCCCCGACGTGAGGCGCCCCGCTCAGGGATTCATCAGGGTCCTGAGGACGTCGAGGATGTCGTCGCCGCGGCAGGGCCGGGCGACGAAGCGGGCATGGGACGGCATCCGCTCCGGATCCGGCTTGCTGCGCCCCGAGACCACGACGATCGGCAGGTCGGGCCGCATCTGCTCGGCCGCGCGGGCGAGGTCGAAGCCATCGGTCTTGCCGGACAGCTCCACATCGGTGATCAGCGCGACGATGTCCGTGCGCGCGGTCAGGAGGCCCAGCGCCCGCTCGGCCGAGGCCGATTGCAGCGCCTCGTAGCCGGCCGCGTCCAGGACGTCGCTGAGATCCATGATCGTCAGCGCCTCGTCCTCCACGACCAGGACCACGGGCCGCTCGTCCTTGGCAGTCACGGTGTCGTTTCCCATGTCGCCCGTTCTCACGTCGCCTGTCCTTGCCGGTCGGGCCCGATCCGGACGCCCACCCGGGAGGGGCGCGGGGTCCGGGGGCTGTCTCCTGGTGTCGCTCGGCCGATTCCGGCCGGCCGCCGCGGACGCGCCGGCCGTTGATCGAAACGGCCGATACCCTGCACAGGTTGCAGCGGCCCTTCGTCCGGCGTCCGATCTTCCCCTCCCCGGCCCGACAGGAATTCGCCGCTCCGACGATCTCGCGCTTGCGCCGCGGCCCCAGCCCCGCTAGAGGACGGCACCCGACCTGCACGGGCGCCCAGCGCCCCGCAGATCTGGCCCGGAGAGGTGGCCGAGTGGTTGAAGGCGCACGCCTGGAACGCGTGTATACGGGCAACCGTATCGAGGGTTCGAATCCCTCTCTCTCCGCCAAGTCCCTTTAAGCTATTGCTGGACTTGGTTTTTTTCTCGCTTCCAACGGCTCACACGCTGACACTGTGTCACCGTGGCCGTATTGGGGGTGAGGTCCGCAGTGCGCCGTGCGGAGTACCTGCAATGCCGTCGCGGGCGCTGGTTCGTCCGCCTCAGAGTTCCGGTTCACCTCCGAGCCGCGATCGGGCAAAGCCACCTCGTCCGTTCCCTCGACACAGATAGCGAAGCGGTTGCTCAGGAGAGGCGCTGGGTCGCGCTGGCGCTGCTCTGGGAGTGGATCGGCGCTCAAACCGTTTCGGACGGCTGGGAGCCCGCCTGGGCGGCTGCTCTTACCAGTTCACAACGGTGTGATCACGATGGAGCCGAAGGTTGCCCCCGTGGTCCGGTTGCACCTGCCGCCGATAGTTCGAACCTGAAACTGAGCCAACCTCGCCCCACATCGGCACAGCGCCTTCAGCAGCACACCATCTTGAGCATGATGGAGAGATGGCTCCGTGAGATCGAGGGGGT